>CAYGBH010000129.1:0-10216 GCA_964348055.1 uncultured Pirellulales bacterium | reverse complement strand
TCTGGATAAATCTGTTGACATCATATCTCCTTCAAGTCTCGATTCAAAATGACAAACTGAGATTTCCTATGCTGAGTGTTTAGCGACACAATAAGACCAATCTGTTCCCTATAATACTAATTGTATCTTTTGTCTGCAACACATATTTGTGTTTTTGCCTTATTCATTATCACCCTATGCAGGCTTGGTAGATTCTCCATCCGGAAATTTGCTATGTTACTTACTAACGGCGTCTTTGATGTCGGAACCTGTGATAGTCTTTCATGGCTTCAGTGTAGTATGGTGTGACAAGGGGCCCCTCGAGAATCGGGTCGTCCACATCCTCCATCCAGCGCCAAAGCCTATCCGACAAGTCCCTGACGATACTTGCGTGTTTCGGTGACGTGGCAATATCATTGCGTTCGTGTGGGTCGGCCTTCAAGTCAAACAATTGAACAACAGGCCTCATGCCCATATATCTTTTGGGCCGCTGCGTATGTTCAGCAACCCGCTGCGGCACGGCATCGGAAGGAAACTCAATCAGCCTGCCGGGTTCGAAATAGCGGATAAGCTTATAGCGAGTTGTCCGCACAGTTCGTGAAGTGTTATCCCGCAGTGCGTGGCTTGTCCGCTGGGCAAATATTTTATTTCGGGGCGAGTTGGTTTTTGTACCTTCTATCACTTCCTTGAAACTGTGTCCCTGAAGGTTTTGAGGAATATCAACACCGAGAATATCAAGCAGTGTCGGCAAAAAGTCCACGTTACTCATTAACTGGCCGAAGACTTTGCCACCCTCAAGGTTTGTTCCCGGATAGTACATGATTAACGGCGTCTCGATCCCGGGGTCGTAAAGACACCACTTCGCACCGGGGTAGGGTATCCCGTGGTCGCCGGTGAATATGACTAATGTGTTCTCTGCTACGCGGCTGTTTTCCAGCTCATCCAGAATTTCACCGACACATGTATCAAAAAAGCGGATTGTTCCTTGAAACCTTGCAAGGTCATCGCGGATTTCCGGCGTATCTTTCAGGTAGTGCGGGATAAATACACCTTTTTCGGTGTCCGTACCTACCGTGAACGGACGATGTACTTCGAAAAAGCCGACTTTGATAAAGAAAGGACGGTCCTGCTCCCTCGCTTTTTTGAGCAGCTTGCAAGTAGCACGGACGGTTTCAGCGGCTTTGCGGTCCTTTGACAGCACATGCTGATAACCGAGCGATTCAGGGTCACCGCTTGTTACATGCTGTAGCCCTACCAAGGTTGTTTCATAACCGGCCTGGCGAAGAATTGCTGCTGCGTGCTTCTCGCCTTTCTTCAAGCTCCATCCCCACGGCTGATGCGTCAATCCCATCAGCCCGTTAGCCTGAGGATATCTTCCGGTGAGAATACATCCTCGGCTCGGACTGCAGACACAATCCGTGGCAAAATAGTTTTGGAAACGAATACCTTTTTCGGCCAGGGCGTCTATGTTGTCCGTGTGGACTGTCTTGACGCCATAACACCCAATGTGGCGTCCAATGTCATGAGCGGTTATCATCAGCACATTCGCGTTGTGACATTTTGATAGACTGCCGGTTTTGGCAATTAATCTGCCGCTTTGCAATATCTGCGATACGCTTATGCCTGCGACTGCAACGCCGGACCGTTTCAAAAATTCTCTTCTGTTCATACCGACTCCTATGTTAAAAGCTGTGCGACATTCTTATCCGGGGCCCCCAAACGCGGAAGACTGCGTTTGGGGAACCCCTCCCAATACTTCTGGTTCAAAGGAAAGCTCAGTAAAGCTTTATGTTAGCTTGCCTTTATGTTAACCGAATCAACCTACAATTTAGCTCGGCATATTCTGGAGTACTCGCCCAATTCACAGCTGCGAAGCTCTTTGAATTCCCGGCCGGATATTTGATATTGTAACAGGTTTTTACTACTACCGCGCCCGGTGTTATAATCCTCACATCGGCTGGCTGCAGGGTTCTTCAGATAGTAGAAATAACCGTCTTCAGCTCCAATCAAGAGGTCCGGAACGCCGTTTCTGTCCCAGTCAACAATAGTAGGGCTGGTTGTGTGGCCGGCAAGGATGCGGTCGTCAACCTTGCCCATGTCCCGGAAGACAAACTTACTTTCGTCTGTAGAAACGTTACGCATAAAGTTAACATTTTGGCTGTTTACCAGCAGATCGATTCGTCCGTCGCGGTCCCAATCGACGAGGCAAAGTTTTCGCCGGCCGCTTTTGCCCGCAAAGCCTGCATTCAATTGCAGCAAACCGCCTGACCTGCCTTGCGGATTGTGCTTGTTGTCAAAGGCCGAGACCTCTTCACATTCAAATACGCGCTTACCCGGCAAGAGAATAAGCTGGCCGTCCCGCTTCGCGCGCTCGAACCAAGCTAGGTAACCCTCGTGGTCCAGCATCACGAGGTCGTTTAGCCCGTCCCGGTTCAGGTCGATTACGACTGGAGTGGTGCGCCATTGAGTCGTCAGACTTTTTCCCTCTGGATTCCACCAGTTCCATTCGGGCTTGGGCGCCTTGCCGGTCCAGGCCACTTCAATCGGGCGGGCGGCCTCGAGTTGCGGCTTGCCGCGCCTGCCTCTATTGCGGAACCACACGACCTTACCCCAGATCGAGTTGACGACAATGTCGGCCAGACCATCGTGGTCCCAGTCCGCGACGCTCAACGTCGTGTAGCCCCACTTGGCTTCGCAGGGACCCTGGATTGAGCCGTTCGGCCCGGCCATGATTCGGATAACCTTTCCATCTGTCTCGAGGTATTTCGGCTCGGCCCATTTCGGGGGGTCGCCACCGTTGAGATTCTCGATAAAGCCGATGTAGCCGGCCGTGTTTCCGCAGAGCAGGTCTTCATCGCCGTCACCGTCCCAATCGAAACTGTATGGCGTTGCCAGCGCGCCGAACTTCACGTCCGCCGCTTCCTGTCGGAAGAACCTCGGCGGTAGAAAACGCGGCAGGCCGTCGCGCACTTTCCCAGTGTTCTCGACCAGTGCGACTCGGCCGTCCTCCTGGCCCACCACCAGGTCAACGTCACCATCCTTATCCCAATCCAGCGCCGCCGGCCCAATCATACAAAGGTCCATTCGAAGGGGCTTCCTGCCGAGCAGCAACTTTCGCCCGGTGGCATACTTGGGAGCGATGCGCCTCCCGATGTTTTCGAAATACGTGAAGGAATCAACAAACTCGCCGCAAAGTATATCCAGGTCGCCGTCACCGTCAAAGTCGGCCACGTTCGGCGAGGGCATGCCGTACACGTCGATGGGTTGGCCGCCGGCCCGCACTTTTTTCGGCGCGGCGTAGGCTGGCCTCTCCGAGGTGCCCTTGTTCCGTACAAGGTAGATGTAGCCGTGGAGCGGGCCGTGTGTCCACCGGCCTTGTTTGTCGAAGGCGTTGTCCCAGCCGTAGTCCGTCCAGTCACCGACCCCGACAACCAGGTCCAGGTCGCCATCGTCCTCGAAGTCGCAGTACTTCCACTGTTTGGCGCGAACACGTCCCTCGGTGACGTGAATCTTGCTGTCGGAATAAATCTCGGTTGTATCTTTGAACCCGGTGTTTCGGAAGTCTACAAGTTCCTCTGCAGGCTTCAACAGACGCGCTTTTCCGCCCACGTAGGACACCTGAATGTTCTTGGTACCAGGGCCAATTTTCACCGCCGGCTTGAACACCGGCATCTTTACGTCTCCGCTTGGGTTCTCGAAGAAGTACATCCCATTGTAGGGCTTGTCCGAACAGGAAATGACCAGGTCATTGTCCCCATCGCCGTCATAGTCCATCGGCAGCGGCCAGGGCTGCAGTCCTACGCCCAGGTCAACGACCAGTCCCGGGTTGTTATACGCCATCCGTTCCAACCCGGCACCTGATGCGGACGCCGCGAAAAGCACGCAGATAAACATTCCGATTAAGGCCCACTCTTTGAGGTTCATTGTTTTCTTCCTTTTTGGTATTTTAACTTTTCTGCAATTATTCACAAGCATCGCCATACATTTAGGCGATGCCGAGCGCGAGCTTGATTACGGCATTACATTGGGCTTTGCGGCGGCGGTTCTTTCTAAAATTGGCTTTGTTTTGCATAAAAACTATGGCAAAGCTGCTTATCTTTATCAGGTGCAAAGGATCAGAGGCACAAAGGAGCAGAGGGACGGAAGGATGAGGGACGATGGATGAGGTATGAAATTCACTATATGCCTTTGTTACTTTGTTGCCTATCCTGAAAATATTTAAGATTTGCTCTTTGCGGTTTGCTATAATCTACAAACAACGAACTATGAACTATCCATAATTAACTAAGTATTAATAACCACATTTATTACTAAAAATCAAGCCAAATCAAAGAGACATCCGAAAACAGATTTTTGTATATTGAAGAATTTGATATTTTGTATTCATTGTTCGATAACAATCAATCGCGGGGAAAATGCTTATACGTAAAGCGCGTACGCCAGTACTTTTCTGCCGAAAAGTAAGGCCTGGGTACTTATACGCGCTTTATGTATGTGACATTTTTAAAAAAACTCCATGTCTAAATGCTAAAACTTAAGAACGGCCGAGCTGACTTGCGACTTCCGATGTCCGATTTCAGACATCGAACATCTGACAACTCGCAATTGACCTAATCTTTACTTGACACCGAGACCAAAGAATCGATGGGCTACGATAGTTGACGACGACAAGCCGGGATACCTCAATAACAACTTCTAATTTCGTATAGCGTATTGCGTATCTCGAAGCACTAAGCACTAAATCCGAAGCTCTCAACAAGCTTGTCCTGAGCACCATCGAATGGATCCAAACCTCAAATGACAAAAAACAGGCTCGTACGAGCAGGCCACATGACATCTGAGCGGGCGAGGGTGAAGGGAAAGATGAAAATTTTCAAGGTTGTCGCTTAAATGAGGTTTACCGGCTTATCGAGAACTCGACGAAGAGTTGGCATTATCCTCAAAGCTGATACCCGCATATTTTGAAAATAGTGGTCTTGGATACCCCTCAAGACCAGTTCGTCGCTTAAATGGGCATACGAAGCAAGTAATCAAGGCATTTATTCTGCACCTGAAACCATAGTTATAAATCAAGCCCTGGACATTCAAAACTGCTTTAGCTGTCTTCTCTTTTACCAAGGTATTATTCGAGGCAACACTGTCCATTCACCAGTGCAAAAATGATATACCCATAATCCGCTTACAGGTGGCAGGGCAAACCACAAGTCACCTGTAGCGATTTCGTACAAGAAAGGCCAATTTGCATAAATCAAACCTTTGGGTCCTACTGTGTTCCACACATCATCAGTGATATTGTAATTCCATACAGGCACAGATGAGTAGAAGTAAAGCCAGCAATCCTCGTCTAAATAATACCCAATATCAGGTATATCTGGTATAAATATCCATCCGGAAGAAGGGCCAACTTCGACGGTGACGGCGAAGTTTATTTCGTTCAAGTACTCAATCAGGAGGCCATATTCGAACGTGTCGCCGCCAACGGTCATAGTTGGCAACGTAGGAGGCGGCCCGGGGTCCCCGCCCTTGGCCCTGAAGACCGAGACATCAAGCCCGTAGTCGTATCCGGGGTCTAGAGGGCCAGGCTGCCAGGCAAGTGTATCCATTGAGACAGGGACGTTCTCGTAGACATCATCTTGTGTAACAGGGTCCCACAGCCACATGCCTAAGGCATCGCCGGCGCCTGGGTCTACAGTCCAGGTAAACGTCGGATAAGTGCTAATTCCAATCTGACCGTTCGTGGATGGATAGGTGAAATTGACGGCTGCCCCGGGCTCGGAAATTCCGCTGTTGTCCAAGTTAACGGTCCTAAGCAGCGTATGGTCGCTCTCGTGGAAGTCGAACGTGTAGGTTCCGGGTGGGTAGTCATCCTGCAAGTCCGCAAGGAAAGGATACGAACTCGGTGAGTCGTAATACCACCAGCCATAATCTTCATAGATGATAAACGGTGTCCCCCCGGGAGGTGGGGTTACGTCGATGTGGTGCAGAGTGCCAGGGTCAAAAAGATGTATCGAGACCTCGAAACACCAGGGGGTAGAGCCGGCTGTACCATCCAGATGATCCTTGCAGGAGGTCATATAAATCCCCTCGATGTTGAGTGCCGCTTCAGCAACAGGTGCGGCCAGTGAGATGCTTAGAATGGCCACGATTCCAAAAACAAAGACTTGTTTTTTTTGCTTTTTCAACATTTCAATCTCCTTTCAAAAATAGTGATGGCATTAGTATAAACTTATATATCACAAGCGTGTCGATTTACCTCCTTTCTGTTCACCCCCATCCAATGTATTGAGCCTTGAATAAGTGAAACTCGCTTACGCCCACCTCAAGGTAGGCTCATTAACAACGGATTATTTATGGGGAAACTTGATATGTACAGGACAAGCTTCCTCTCTACTCATCCATGAAACCAGCATTAGTATAATTTTGACTAATTTCTCGAAGCCTGTCAATAGAAAAATTCCTGTAAATGAGATTTTTTGCAGAAACAGCGAATAAACCAGAAAAAGTCTTGTTAGACCGCCTCAAGTTTTTCTGTATCCCATCTAAGAAGGGTTTTATCGCTCTACAATGACCAAACTCAAGCCGAAGGGTATCTTGTTCCCATACCGAGTTCATCGTTTAAATGGGCATACGAAGAAGGTAATCAAGGCATTAATTCTGCACCTGAAACCAAATTTATAAATCAAGCCTTGCATATTCAATATTGCTTTAGCTGTCTTCTCTTTTACCAAGGTATTATTCGAGGCAATATTGTCCATTGACCAGTGCTGAAATGATATACCCACAATCCGCTTGCCGGTGGTATAGCAAGCATCCAACAATTTGTTTCGAATACGTAATAGAAAGGCCAATCCGTATAAATCAAACCCACGGGCCCTACTGGGTCCCACTGACCTAGAGTGATATTGTAGTCCAATACAGGCACAGATGAGTAGAAGTAAAGCCAGTTACTCTCGTTAAATGAATACCCAATACCACTACCTTCACCTCCCATCCATATCAATCCGGAGACCGGCGGCCCCCACTCCGAGAACATATGAACGGTTGTGCTTTTGATTTTGTCACCGTGAGTACTGCCTCCAACTCCTGTCCAGTTCTTGAACTGTACCATGACGCTGAAAGGATTGTTGGTGGGTATCTCCACAGCGGGGATCGTGTGCCCAGTAGCACCTGGATCAAGTTCGACGTAGTACTCCGCATGCTCCGTCATAACTCCTATCACTGGATTGCTCTTGCCGAGTGTCCACGGGTCCCAGTTAATAACGAGATCTCCGGCCAGATTAAAAGCGTAGAATGTAATGTTGGGAAACTCGCCTGGGAAGGGGCCGCTTAGCTCCGCATAGTAAGTCCCGCCGACGCCATCGTCAAAGGTATAAGTACCATCTGGAAACCGGGCTTCCAATGCAGGAAGAGTTGGCTCGTAGTAATTGCCCAAGGGCAAAGTCTCGGGCAGAGGCGTGGTGACAGTACCGCTGAAGCTGGCATAGGCATCAAATTCATAGGAGATTACCCCATCTTCCTTGTCCTGCCACAGGTGGATGCCCCAGTATAAGGGGGGCTGGCCCCATGCAATACTACTGGCAGCAAGCACCAAGACCGCCACTGAAAAAATTATTTGTAAATTTTTCATCTTTGCTCTCCTTTCACAATTTGTTAATATTTTCACGCCGCACTCTTAGCGGCTTAGGTTTGTCTTTACGAAAATCTCGTTGATTGAACGCCATTTGGATTATCTCCTCCTAAGCGTTTATTGTACGCAGGCATTATAAAATCAAACCAGTCCTTGTCAATTAAGAAAACAGCGAAATCATATAGAATATTCATCTCATCCGGCTGGGATTTTCTGGCCGAGACCGAAACGGCACCAAGGACATCTGGTTGATTCTCGCTCGTGCTACGTAGCGCGCTATTTCGCAGCGTAGCAAAGGCCGGGATTATCCCAGACAGCCGAACGGTGTGCAATGCACACCCTACCTTTTTAATGATAATTGGTGATTGATGATTTGAGATTACCGCGGCCCGTAGTGTGGTGGTTCCTGGCCGAGTTCATAGCAGCCCAGGTCCGGCGCTTTACCGGCGAAACCGTCGGTGATCTGCGCAAGGGTGATGCCTGCATCGACGACCTTGGCGCTCCTGCGCAACCGCAGGTCGTAGTCGCCGGGTTCGCAGGTCTTGCCTTTCTCTGGCGGGCCGGTGTTGACGAAGATGTCGTAGTCGGCCAAGATGCCGTGCTCTTCGAGGCCAGTGGCCTTGAAGAATTCCTCGATTGACTGATACTCGGCGACGTTCCCATTGTGGTCTTTCCAGCTTATCAAAAGTTCCGGTTGGTTACGGCGGTAGGCGTTGTAATCCATAGTACTATAGGCTGTAAGAGAGCCGGAGTTCATCGCATATTGGCTGCCGCCCATAAACAGGTTGTTTCGGAAGTGGCCGTTTTGCCAGATGGCTGGTGGACGAAAACCTTCTCCAGCACAACATGATGTGTTGTTGTAGCCCTCGATGCCGGCGGGATAGTTGTTCAGCTTGTAGCTGAGGCTGGTGATGCCGTAGAGTTCATTGCGGATCAGGTAAACCGGCCCGCCATGGAACGGTTGAGTGGACATGCCGGTGTGTGCATTATAGCAGCGATTGCGATAAAACCGCACATTGTGGCAGCCGTAATCGGCCTCGAAAGTGTCATCCTGCGCCCAGGACAAATCGTTGTTGTAGAAGTCGATGTTCACGCAGTGCTTCATCACGTCATCCACGGGTGGGCCGAAGTTGTAGATCGCGGCCGAGTCGCTGAATCTCGTGATACGGTTGTAGCAAATCACGTGTCCCTGGCCGTACACGTTGATGCCAGTGTGGCCGGGACTCATGTAGGTCTCCCGCGGCCGTGGATACCAGGTTGTGTTGATGCCGATGATCTCATTATCAGCGATGTACCAGTTCTTGGAATTCTCGCAACCGGTGTTGATGCCGTACACCACGTTGTGAATTTTGCATCGGCGGACGACGAGACCCTCGGAACCACCAGACTTTGCAGCGTAGATAGCCGTCTGGGCGTTGCGGAAGGTGAGTCTCTCGAAATGCAGGTGGTGCGTTCCGTTGAGCGTCACGATCCGCGACCTGCCACCGACGCCGTCACCTTCGAGTATCGCTTCACCATCAGCCGGACCACGGAGAACGATCGGTTTTTCGGCTGTGCCAGATTTCTCCAGGTCGAACGGTCCGTGGTAGATACCGGGGCGAAGCAGAATCAAGTCGCCGGGCTTGGCCTCTTTGAAGGCCGCCATGAGTCCCTTCTCGGGAGTGGCCTCTATCGTATCTCCGCCGTAGAACGCCCTCGGCTCGGCCTGTGTTGCCGCGCTGACAATTTTCGGCTCCGCCGGCGCGCCGCCATCAGGATCGGACATGGTGAATCTTATTTCATAAACCGTCGCCGGCTCCAAAAACAACACGCTTCCGGCAAACAGGTTGCCTGTGCGATACGGCCGGTATCGCCGGTCTGACACCTCATGATGAACTCGCAGCATCGGCAGGGCGTTCTTCCACTCCGTCTGTCCCTTTTTCCTGAATGCTACAGTGACCGAGGCGTTGCGATTGCTATCGCCCTCAATGTACCAACGGAAGCCCAGGTTTTCGATTGTGGGAGGGTCAACGATGAAGCGTTTCGGTTTAATCTCGTCGGTTTCGGGGCCGACCGGAAAGCCGACAAGTGGTCTCGGCTGCCGTCGCGCTCGGGCAAATATGGTCGGCGCGAGCAGCGCCAGGACGACCGCTGCCGTCACAAACTTCCCAAAACTTCTCTGTTTCTCGTTCATGCTATTGCTCAAGAACAGTCTATCCTGCTCCCTCATTCGCGTACAGCCGGGGCGTACAAATATCTATATAGCGCAGCAATAGTTGCAAGAACGCCTCGGGACTGCTACACCTTATCGGGCGCAGGACACACGAACGGTCTGCGGTATTCGCGGTGCAGCATCTCGTTGGCCGCGGCGCTATTGGTAAACACTTCCCTCCTGGGGTCGAACTTGAGTAGCGGTCCCATCGATATCGGGTACTTGTCCAAATCAACGCCGTTATCTTCAAGATGTCGAACGGTCCGATTTAGCGTTTCTATGTTGTTATCTCGGCTCTTTACCTTTTCCAGCACGGCCTTGGCTTCGCCAATAGAGACCTTGTTGTCTTCGCCCAGATAATAGCTGATGTTGGCCAAATGCGCCAGTGCCGCGGAGAGATGGCCCTGAAAAGCGTCGGA
>CAYGBH010000128.1:0-10234 GCA_964348055.1 uncultured Pirellulales bacterium | reverse complement strand
GAATCTGGACGATCGGCAGCGCTTATGCGTCTTTTGAGCAGGACATTAAAGGCTCGATTGAGGTAGGCAAGCTGGCCGACTTCGTTATCCTGTCCCGGGACCCCACTAAGGTTCCACCCGACACCATTAAGGACATCGAGGTGAAAAGAACTTACGTTGGTGGAAGACTGATGTACGAAAAGGAGTGAAAAAACGATAGAAGTTTTGAGGTAAACTCGGTAAAATAGCGTATCGCAAGGTTCAGAAAACGTTGCGAAGCGGAGTATGTGGGAACAGAGTGATGAAAAACAGTTACCTGGCAAAACAAGTCGAATAAGGAGACCAAAAATGACTACTCAAAATATCACCAAACAATCGATAAATCGAAATCTCAGCCGACGTGAATTCCTGACGACAAGCTGCACCGCCTTATCCGGCGCGGCCGTCGGTTTAGGGACACAGAGGCTCCTGGGTCAAGAAAGCCGAAAATCGACAGCAATGCCGAACATCAATCCGGGATATGTCGGACCTCAATTCTTCGATAAATGCGAAGAGGAGGCACTGCTGGAGGTTTTAGAATCGAGGTCTCCTTTCCGTTTTTGGGGGTCGGGCAAACCGTCAAAGGTGCTGCGCTTTGAAGAAAACTTTGCAGAATATATGAATACCCGCTTTGCGCTGGGCGTTACCTCCGGCACCGCGGCTCTGGACTGCGCTGTAACAGGTCTCGGTGTTGGGCCGGGCGATGAGGTAATCGTCCCGGCTTACACATGGTGGTCGAACTATACTTGTGTGGTCCACGCGGGGGCCCTGCCGGTCTTTGCCGACATCGACCGCACCTTTAATCTCGACCCAAAGGACTTTGAACGAAAGATTACTCCTCGCACCAAGGCCGTCATGGCCGTCCACCTGCTCGGCGGGCCATGCGATATGGACCCAATCATGGAGACCGCCCGTAAACGCGGAGTAGCCGTCTTGGAGGACTGCGCGCAATGCGTCGGCGGTTCTTATCGCGGAAAGAAACTGGGGGCCATTGGCAACGTGGGCATTTATAGTTTTCAGGTCAACAAAATGATTACCTCGGGCGAGGGCGGCGCGGTGGTGACGAACGACCCGGTCATTTACGAACGCGCGGCGCGCTTTCACCATATGGGCGTAATACACAAGGTCTTTCTCGACCGTGCGGGGCCCAGCCGGGTGCAAACCTTCGCGGGGGAAAACTTCAGGATGAGTGAGTTTACCGGAGCTGTGCTCGGGGCGCAGTTGACCAAGCTCGATTCCATGGTCGCTCAGCTACGCGGCAATGCAGAGGCCATCCGCAGCGGCATTAAGAACCTCTCTGGCATCCGCTTGCGCCGTCGTCCCGACCCGCAAGGTGATATTGGCTACGGCGTCTATTTCGAAGTGAAAGACAAAGCGGCTCGTGACCGATGCATCGGCCAGTTGAGGAAACGAAAGGTCCCTGCGTCCACGCTAACCGGTTCGGTTCTGCTGCCCGTCGCCGAATCTGTGATGAAGAAACGAACCCGGCATCGCGACTGGCCGTCTTTCAACAGTCCGGAAGGCAAGAAAATCAAATACGGCCCGGACAGTTGCTGGCAAACGCTGGATATCTTCGACCGTTTCGTCCAGGTTCGCGTCGGTGTGAAATACACCCAGCGCATCAACGACTATATCATTGATACCGTCCGCGGCGTCTATAAATCTCTGGCATGACCTTCTGCGAAAGCGCGTTTGGCCGCTAAAATGGCCATACTCAAGACGAAGAGCATCTCAGTGAGAGTCTTAATAACAAAGCCCCTGCCTTAGGAGGAGAGGGTTCAGCTAAGCAGGGGCTTAAGTGATAGTATATGCGCAACACATGATACTTCACTTTTTTCCTCGGAAGCTTCATCATCATATGCTATAATCAGGTGCCATCATTAATGTCAAATGTAACGCTTTTTCTGCATATAGCGCTTTTTCCGTATATAACGCCTTTTTCTGCGGTTCTACGGGCATTATCTCGCCGCCGCAACGGCGGCCTATCCAGAATTTCCGCATATACACGATTTGGCGGTACTATCTGAAGGGCGAGGTGATTAAAAACCTCAAAATTCCCTACTCAGAGCCCCTGTAGGGGGCCCATTTAGCCTCTATAAAGGCCAAACTCGGACCGGAGGGTATCTCGGCTAGGGTCCAGCGAATTTGACGTAAATTAGAGCGAATTAGAGCGAAAAGAGCCTTTTAATTTTAATAACGCCGATTCTGGACGTACTCTGACCTGGGAACGTCGGACTCGGTATTCGCCCGTGACGGCAGGATGCGCAGACCCCACAGCAGCTCGCTTTACCACCAGAAACAGGGATTGCCATAACGCTGCCAGAACCAACGGTGTTCCATTTCATTGAAAGGTCGCCACTGCACGTGCCCGTCAACGAAAAGGACATTTCCCCCAGTCGGCCGTGTGCCTCTTTTCAGATGGTTCGTTCGGTCATAGACTTGCCAGCGTGACCAACATCCGCCGGTTGCTTTAGCGAAGTCGGATCCAAACCGATCCGGGCCATTACTGGCGGTTACATCGGCGATCAACTCAACCGTTGCGGCAGACCCCTGCGTCGCGCTGATAGATCTAACCCATTCCTTGTGCTTGTCGTCGGGGCTCATGGGCGGATTGCTTCTGCCTCTAACCGTGTCAATGAACCAGAAATATCCCATAATGCGATGCATGTTTTTGCGTGTTCCTTCACTATCCGGCTCGGGCTGGGGGTAGCTCTCCGGCGTCCCGGCCGGAAGATTCTCTCCGTAGCGCCAAAAGATGATATTGTCTCTCTGACGCCATGATGGGCAGTAGAAGATATGCCGGTCGAAGGCACCGGTCCTCAGGACGATATCTGTCGTCCAGTATGAAACGTCAAACAACCAGCGGTCAACCTCGTTGACCGGCAGCTTGCCGTCGTAGTCGTTGGCGTACAGGAACAAGCCCAGTCCTGTGTTCTTCTCATTTTGACCACAGACGGCTCGCCGGCCCTGTTCCCGGACGGTAGTGAGTGCGGGTAAGAGAATGCCGAGTAAAAGGGCAATGATGGCGATTACCACTAATAGTTCAATGAGTGTGAATCCGCTTCTTTTATCCATTTTCAGCTTTACCCCCCGCTTATCATCACCGCCTCCAAGCCGAGCAGCTAATTTACACTATTCCGCGTCTGGTGAGCTGCCTTAACAGAGCGGATCTGGGTCTACAGAACCCATGGGCTACGCATCGGCCGCCTCACAAGACTTTCGGCCTGACGGTCATTGACGAACCGCCAGCGCTTCGGGTCCCACTTCAAGGGCCGATTCAAACGCGTGACAATCTCGCCCAGCAGGCAGACCGTCACTGAGCTGCACCCTATCTCGACATCGCAGATGGGACGCTTTCGACTGCGAACACAGTTCAGAAAGTCCTGTCGATGGTCCCTGTTCTCGTAGAGGTGCACGTCATTGGGCTTCATCCTGAGCGTCAACAGACTTTCGGAAGACGCCCAGATATCGCGCCGGCTGACCCCCACCCAGCCTTTGTCGCCGATGAACTGCACATCGCCCTCGTGCGGGCCGAGCTTTTTGATCAGCGGAAGCCCGTTGGCGTATCGGAACGTAAGACCGTCGGCATTAGGGCCGGAACCGGGCGTAATCTCAACCGGTCCGGTCCCATCGGTGCCCATACCCCATTGGGCGATATCAAAATGATGAGCCCCCCAGTCGCTCATATGACCCGCGGAATAATCGCGCCATGACCGCCATGCGGTGCCGAAGCAGTCATAACTGCCGCTGACGCGCTTCGGATGGTAGCTCGCCTCAGGTGCCGAACCCAGCCACATATCGAAATCGAATCCCTCCGGCACAGGCTCGCCCCCGAAAGGACACGGACGAGAGATGCCGCGCACTTTGGCATAGACCTCTTTGAGCTCGCCCAGGTACCCGTTACGGGCGAGTTCGCAGGCGTGGCGAAAACGCCGATCCGAGCGCTGTTGGCTGCCCGTCTGGAAGACCCGGCTGTACCGGCGCACGGCCTTTACCATCTCCCGTGCTTCGTAGATCGTCCGAGCCATGGGCTTTTCGCTATACATGTCCAGACCTGCTTTCGCTGTCGCAACTGCCGCCAGAGCGTGCCAGTGGTCCGGCAGGGCAATAACGACCGCATCCAAGTCTTTATGTTGAAGAAATTCACGGAAGTCGCTGTATCCCTTGACGCCCTTATACGAGGCCACGCCCTTCTGCTTGGCGTACATGTCCTCAATGACCTTCACATTTGGCTCGCGACCCCCCAGACGATTTCCTGCATAGTTCGTCCCCTCGCGGTTGACATCACAAACAGCAACGGCCTGAACATCCGACTTACCCGTAAAGGCCTTCACATGCCCCGAACCCATGCTGCCGGTGCCCCAGTATCCGATTACTATCTTGTCCGATGGGCTCACCCCCCCTGCTCCCAATGCCGAGGCCGGGACAAAATAAGGCAGGGCCACAGCCCCTGCTGTAACTACAGATTTCTTGAGAAAATCACGCCGCGTTATTGAATGACGATTCACGTTCAAATCCTCCACTATTCAATCTAAAAAGGAACGTACTTCGTTAAGTTCTGTCACGTACTGTTCTTGGCTATTTCGGCAGTCTTTCCCCCATCCTCCCTGATAACCTCAATGAAGTTGATTATGGGTGCCTGGTCGGCCCGTGGATTGGCCGATTTGGGAACCAACTCGAGCACAAGGACATTCTTCACGCGAATACCTTTGAACTGTCTGACTACGGCTCTGTCAGGCTCTCCGGCCGTTGCTACGATATCGAAGTCTTTCAATGCCGCGTGTCCCTGGAGGTTAATATCAAAGATGCGCCGGCCTGCGCGGTCTTGCGATAGAGCCTTAAAGCCAAGACGAACGGTATATGTGCCGGGTTTTTGTCCGGCAGTGTCATCAATCAGCGGTATTTCGCAGCGCAACATCCCCTGGCAGCCGGATGTGAACAGCCAGGGCTTGTCGGTACCGGCGATATGGACGCCTTTGAAGTCGCGGCAGAAATATCCCATTGGTTCCCGCGAAGCGGGGTCCTCCGGCAATACCTTGTCTCGGAGATCGAACTTCACACCGTAATTTGGATAATGATGATGAAAGCCCGGACTGGTTTTCGGATTCGGATAACCGAACCACATGGTTCCCTCGTCGTCCTTCATATCTGCCATAGCACCAAGATTAATGGCAAAGTGCTTGGCGGGGCTCATCTCGCCGGGCGTTACATAGACGGTCCAGGGGTAAGATCTATTCGCTTTGCGCTTCAATGCAAACGAACACCTGATCGGGTATGAACATGTACAACCGGCTGCTGCCTCCGGCGACAACAGTAATCCGCTGGCGGGTATCACAGTTATCGCGCAGCCCGGACGATAACCGCCGAAGATGGTCACTCCTCTGTCCTCTTCCACGTCGTAAAATGCTGTGCAGCCTGAGCGATAGAAAAGGCCGTGTGCAGAGGCCGCTGTAACGCCGCAGGTGTGCCCCGGGCGCAAAAATTCCCAGGGAACTTGGTTGCCCGTGATAGGATGAGTCCGCATTATGGTCTCGCCCGTACGAAGCTCACAAGCACGTGGCTCCAGAATAATCGTATCACGTACGATTACAGGGCGCGTGCGATAATTCAGAGGGCGCGACCAAAGGACATCACCGTTCTCAGCCGACAGAGCTGTGATACGCCGCCACTTCAAACCACCAGCTTTGAACCGCCACGCATCATGGTTGCCATGGTTACCGAAAAACAACAGCATACTGTCAGCATATGCGGCCCCCATTTTATCGCCGCAGCATCCGGTCAAATCAACGGGCTTTGTCCAGATTTCTTTCCCGCTAACGGCATCAAGCGCAATAACGACTCTCACGTCGGCGTCATCGTAGGTCAGACTCCCTTCGTTGACTTCCTCCTTAAATAGTTCTGATTCCAAAGAGCTAATCAGATAAGTCAGCTGCCTTTTATCGAACGGTTCGTTCTGTCTCAAATATTCAGCAAGCTTTCTTTTCTCCTCCCTTAGTTCTTCAAGTACACCTTCTCTTTCTTTGTATATTCCTGTTCTGATGAGTTTCCGCTTATTTCTCAGAGCACGTTTTTTTTGTCTCTCTGTGATCGTGCTGTCGGCGAAGAAGATTTTACCATCTCCGAGAACAACGGTTATGTTTGCGATTCTGTCGCCCTCATACACCCACAGCAGCTCTCCCGTTTCGGTATCGACGGCGAATATTTTGTCACTAACCATTAAATTTTCAGTTACGGCATTTTTCTGCGTGAATTCTCCGCCTCGAGCAAAGGACGTCATGTTGCGATATAAGGTTCCGGACCTTTCTGCAGCTCTCCACAAATCCTGCGGGTCGGGATATTGTTTTCTGGAATATTCATACGCGCTTCTGCGCTCTTCCGGGACATCACCTATGCCTCTCCATCTTCCGTCTTCCAGGAAAACTTTTAACAAAGCACCGTATTCTTCATCCATAGCCGTCGCGGTCGAGCCATAGAGTATGTTACCTACGACTGACACATAGCCCCAACGCCGCGGACCTCCATCAGAAGAAGGAGGCATCTCATATACCTGCATCGTCCGACCAGTGGACGGATCCAGCCGGTAACACTTGTCATGAGCGGCTACGTAAAGACCATCCTGTGTAACAGCCAGATTCCCGCAGTCTGCTTTTACATGGACGCGCACCGCCCCCGGTATCTGCCTTTTCCACAGCATAGTGCCGTTAAAGGCATCAACAGCCATAATGACCTCCTCGCCCTGCACGAACAAACGGCCGTTCATGGATAACGGACTTTGCGCATTTCCGTGCCGCTCCACCATCCCCTGAGGGCCCGGCTCTCCGAACCACAGGATGCCTAACGGGCCGTCAACCAGTTCGTCACCAGAACAGGCCGTGTTCTGAGGATTACAATATTGCTGCGTCCAGCTGCCGGCCCCTTCTAACGGCCCGCGAACGTACTTCCTCCACGAAAGCTCGCCTTCTTTGTGACGACTCAGACAAGCTATGCCTCCGTAGGGCCGAAGAACACGGTATCCGGCTTCTCTGGTCACCGAGAGCTGGCCTGAGAACAGCATGCCATCGGATACAATCAAGTTCGCAAAATAGTCCGGCAGAATATCGATATCCCACGGCTCAACGACCACACGTGAGCCCAATAACCCGGCAGCTTCAAGATTCTCTCGGGCCATTTTTAGTTTGGTGGGGTCTTTTTCGAGGCCAACGATTTGCAGCTGCGTTCTCTGTGCCAGTTCGTAGGCAAGCCGGCCTTGGCCGCAGTCAAGGACAAGACAGTATCCCTTCTTGCTGCCGCTTTTTGCAAGGATACTTCGGGCCGCATTGCGGTAAGTTTCGGTAAGGTCATCGTTGGGGTATGGGTTGGCCTTGAGGTTCGTTTTGATTTCTTTGACTGCGGCAGCTTTAGTTCTGCCGAAGCAGTAGACCGGGCCTGCGTCAGTGCTGACGACCAGACTACCACCGGCTGCGGCCAGTCCGACCGCTCGACCGCTTACGCTGTTCTTCCAGACTTGCCTACCGGTTTTGATGTCAATACCGACAACGATTTCATCGCCGCCCGCGAAGACGATATCCCCGGCAACAATCAGCGAACCAAAACCTTTGCCTGGATAACGCCACTGATAGCTCGAGTCTCGCAACCGCTTTTCTTCCGCGGCTAGAGGGGCAATCTTTCGGTTTAATTCATCAATTTGACGGTCTATCTCTTTGCTGGTTTTCTCGTCGGTGGTTCCACGTTTCCTTCTTAAGGCCTCCTCCAGTTGGCCTTGCAGTCTCTTGCGCTCCTTTGCCGGTTTGTTAGCTTTTCTTAAAGCTTCCGTGTACTTGGCCCGGTTGATGGAATAAATCCCATCTCTGGTTAAGACGTAAGAAAGGTCACCTGTCAAGACCATATCAATGCCTGGAAACCAGGCGAAAACATCTCCCTTTCGGCTGCCAGTTTTAGCATCGTAGGCAACTTTATGAGGGGTGCCGGAGTAATCGACGCCGGAAATAAGCTGGTCATTTTCCAGCAGGGCCCACGTTCCACCCCGTTTGCCGCCTGGGTAGGCATAGAACAGGAATTTCCCGGTTTTGCGGTCAAAGGCAGCTGGCATGGATCGCCCCGAAGGAACGTATATGACCTCCCGGGATGCGAGTAAGTAACCGTGCGGTGATATCCCTCCGTAGTTCAGTTCATGCGCACGGTCACCGATAGTATCGTTTTTCCAGACTACCGAGCCATCTCTGGCCTTGAGAGCACAAACGTATAATCCTTCATACGGAAAAACACCGGCCGCAAAATAAACGATACCTTCATCCACCAGAACGCTGGTCCTGACCGGCCAAAGCGATATCATCCTGCCGTTGCCAATGACCTTTTCATCACTTGGCCCGGCCCGGTACTTCCACACAAGCGAGCCGTCTCTAGCCTCAAGGCAATACACATAACCGTCATCGGAACCGACGTAAACCCGGCTGTGATAAACGACAGGAGCAAAACGAACCGGACCCTGGGTAAAGAATGTCCAGCGTATCTTGCCTTTAGCTGCATCAATTGAATAGACCTTGTTTGTCACACAGGAACCGAAGTAGACGTTGCCATCAGCTATCACCGCGTGATATGAATTATCGCCATGCATTCTCGGTAACTCTCCGGCAGGCATAGGCCAGGCGGGTTTGGGCCGATGGGTTGGAACATATTTCCACTGCAGAAAAAGCTCCGGGCCAACGGTTTCGGAGGTAATTGCGCTTCGCGTGATATTAGAGCGGTAAGTCGCCCAATCCGAAGCCTGCCCAACGTGACAAACAATAAATAGAAGCAGAAATGCCAGAAAAACAATCTTGATTCTTAACTCTTGATTCTCGTTTCTCATCGAACATCGAACGCTGATTTGTTGTTCCATGGGTAGAGCTCCTTTCAGAATAGTTGATACACATTTTCTTACACAACGACTCCAGCTATCTTGGTAGCCCCCCTGCCATTGTTCCTGTGTCAAATTATAACAGACTTACCCGCTCCAGCACAGATTTTTTTGCCCAATTATATCCCTGTCCGGCAACTTGTTTATATCAAGAATCGAGCACAACACTTTGGCCAACGCCCCGGCAGCGCCATGTTTGATTTCACCCCCGCCCTCAGCAGGCTGGCACGACGTACGGCTCGCGGTAAAAGCCCCTGACCAAGCGGTTGGCTTGTTTATTGTCTTTGAAGCGCTCGTTCTGGCGGTCAATCTCCAGCCACGGCCCGAGTGTCACTGTCCGGGCACCGACGTCAATATCATGGGCTGCAAGGTGCTCCAGTAGCCGCTGGAACATCTCGGAGAACAATGGTGTGTCTTTGACGCTCCTACGCATCTTTCTCCGCGAGGCTTTTGAACCGAGCCGGTATGAGATATTGCCTGTATGACAGACAGCGGTCGATATATGGCCTTCAAGAACATCTGCGTTGAGATCTTTCCGACGGCCACTGCGGACTGCCTCGATGAAGTTGACGAAATGGTCACCGTCACCGCCGAACGACTTGACCTGTTTGCCCTCGTTGTCCCACGCGATACCACGATAGAGACTCACCGACCCGCCTTCGCAGTCGACGATAACGCCCACCCGCTCGCCGCGAAACGCAGGCATTTCGCCGGAGCCCTTGGCCTTGGGAAGGTTATGAACCTCATAAAGCAGCGGGGCCGTGGGAAAATCGTAGTAGATTATCTGCGTGTTGGGGACATCACAGGCGTCGTTGAATAAGAATCGGCCACCAATGCTCATCACCCGACGGGCAAGCATCTTCTCACCCAGGCACCAGCGAGCCACATCCACCTCGTGGACACCTTGGTTGCATGATTCCCCGTCTCCAGTGTTCCAGTCAAAGCTGCAGTCATATTGCAGACGGTCCCGATAGATTGGAACCTTCCTGGCAGGACCACACCAGAGATCGTAGTCGATGGTATCGGGGATCGGCAACGGAGTGTCTCGCTTGCCGCACGAGGAACGCGGCTTGTTGGCAAAAGCGGTGATGTATCTGATCCTGCCGAGGTTTCCTTCACGGATCCATCGGATTGCCTTAGCGATGGAACTTTGCGAGCGACGCTGAGTGCCGCACTGGACGATACGATTGTACTTTCTGGCAGCGTTGACCATCTGCCGACCCTCCCAGATGTAATGCGATAGCGGCTTCTCGACATAGACATGCTTGCCAGCCTGACATGCCCAGATTGTACTAAGCCCATGCCAGTAGTTCTGCGTCG
>CAYGBH010000127.1:0-10240 GCA_964348055.1 uncultured Pirellulales bacterium | reverse complement strand
TGCGGTCAAAATCGAGCCTCAGAGCGTCCTTGCGTGCTTCACCCATTGGGTTCTCCCATAAAGAACGGCTGAAACTGGCTTGAATGGTCTCCATAGGTTCAATACTATCAAAATACGGTTCGTTTGTCACTTGCTACTTGGGAAATCCGGGGTAAGGAATATTTATTGTTCTTGAAGTTATCTCCACCCCAATACCCGTACTCGTGTTACCCGTGAAACGGGTACACGTATGAAACGACCGACCTGCTCCGGCGTAGCTTCCTTCTTCGGCGAATCACTTCGCAGAGACGAGTCGCCGAGCAAAGAAACGACAGTGGACCGACCACAATGTTTGTAGGAAAAAAGGGGGCTTACACCGACTTATTCGATATAAGCCCCAAATTAATGAAAGTCTATTATATTAACTGCACCCCTATATCTTGCTTCGTCAGCCTCTGCGTTTCCCGACGCGAGTTGGGGCGATGGGCAAGAAGCAATGGGCGCCAATTCAATTAACTTATGGTTTTGGAGGTCTATACAGCCGAATGTCATCAAAGTACATCGTACCTGAACCGCCGGGCTGCGGATTACTTCTGTCGCCGAAGCCAATAGAAATCGTCTCGACATTGGTCAGGGCGACGCCCTGATTACTGAACTCCGTCAGGTCGATATTCCATTGCGTCCACGTGGTTATCGTCGCTGCATTGGTATCGGGATGGTACACCACCGCCGTTTGGCCGGTGCTGTTGGCCAGAGCCACATACATCGGTTCCGGAGCGTTGGCCGGGTCACCATAGAACCACAGCGATAATATCCCAACGCCTTGCTCGGTCCAATTGCGCGGATAACTCAACGTCAAGGTCGCCTCTGAATAGTTGAAGTAGCCCTGCTTATTGTTGTCGTAGGAATACGGCATCGCCTGGCCGCCTCCGTGAACGATAGTTTCCTCGGTATAAGAAGCAGTGGTGTCGTCGCCTACAGCCGAGCCGGTGCCGTTACCGGGGGAGTACGGTGGAGGAGCCGGCGGGGGTGTGCCGTAGCCAAGCCCGTCCTTCCACGCGTGCCATATCTGGTTGTCGCCGGTGTCATAGTCCTCAAAATCGTCCACGAGAATGAAGTCTGCTATTGTAAAGCTCCAGACTCTGCCTGTGCTGACCGTTGCGTCGGTATTGTACTCATCGATCCGCCAGTAGTAGCTCTGGCCCCATTCAACACCTTCGGGGGCAGTATAGCTGGTAACATTCTGTCGGCCTCGATATATGCCAGTGGTTGATGTATCAGCATCGGCCACGGCGGTTCTATCAGTGCCGAGGTATACATCGTGCCCAGCTGCATTATCTCCAGGCGACCAGCTGAGGGGCATCGCATCATTGATATTCAACGTTGAGCCGTTAGTCGGCTTCGGGTCCCAGGCAAGTGTGGGGTCACCTCGCATCGTTTGCTTAATCTCTTCGGCCGTAAGCACTTTATCGTAGATGCGGACGTCATCAATCATGCCGGCGAAGAACCTGGCGGCGCTGCGATTGTAGCGCTGACCCATTGTGACATCATAGTTGGCGATGAGATTAAACGGCTCGTCGTATGTAGTGGATATTGTGTCGTTTTCGCCGTCGAGGTAGAGTGTCACATCCGGATATGAGACCGTGGCGTTTTCTTTTACTGTCACCGCAACGTGGTGCCACTGAAAGTCCGTCACATCGGTGTAACCCTGGACATTACGGTCGCCGCCGCCATTCTCACAGCGCAGCCTGAGATTGGCGATCCGGAATTCCACTCTTTGACCGTTAGTCGGCTGGCCCCAGCCAACAATTTCACCATTCTGTGCAGCCCAAATCCACGCAGTTATGGTGAAGGCGTGTCCACCAAGAACGCCCTTGTAACCATCTATACTCACCCAGTCATCGCCGCTCAACTCCAGAGCATCGCCATCATACCCAGCCACCCATCGCGGGTCGCCTTCGAGCGTGCCGGGATTACCGTGGCCGGACCAATCAAGGGCGGTAGCACCAAAACCCCTATCAAGCTTCCACCAGCCGACAAGATTGGGGTCGGTAATGGTTATCTCGGGTAATGTTCTGAAGCGCCAGAGGTCGCCTTTGTGCGTGGCCAGGCCGTCGAACTCATCGATACGCCAGTAGTAAGTTTTCTCCAATTCGAGGGTCCCGGGCGTATAGGTCGGACCTGCGACGGGACCTTTGTACGTGCCGCCGGTGCCGTCGTTGACATCGGCAGCGCTGTCACCGAAGTACACATGGTGGAGTTTGGCCTTGGCACCTGGCGTCCAGCTAAGGGCCAAGTCCGCTTCCACAAATCTGGCACCATCGGGGGGGTAGGAGTCATAAGCCGTGCTGGGCGGCGTTGTAAAGCTCCAGAGGCTACCTTTCCAAGGACTATCCGGATGGAGCTCATTGACCTCGTCGATGCGCCAGTAGTAAGTTGTCCCCGGAGCAAGTCCTTCCGGATAAGGGCGTCCAGGAAAGCCGACAATATAATCCGTTGTGGCCTGGTTGCCTCGGAACGCCTCAGCCGTGCCATCGTTCACATCGTCAAAATTTTCGCCGAGGTATACGTCATGTGAGACAGCATAAGCTCCCGGCGTCCAGCTAAGGTTCACCCATGTGCCCAGATGCATGGCACCGTCAGGGGGGTCCGGGGCCCGGCCTCTTGGGCGGCCTGCTAGCAAATCCGCTATCTCGGCGGCGGAAAAAGCGTTGTCATACAACTGCACATCGTCGATAAGGCCGGCAAAATAATCGCCTGTGGTTTCGTTTCCGAAGGCATCCTGCTCGTTACGAGCGCCTATTCCGGAAGCATTGGTATGACTCGGAACCGTGCCGAATCCGATCGTGGCCGAGGCTTGTTCGGCCCCGTTCACATATAGCCTCAGCTCGCCATTATCGAACGTCACCGCGACATGTGTCCACTCGGTGCTGGTAAAGCCGGTTGATGCCGTGGCCTGGTTGGTGCCTATACGTACGGCAGCCTGCAGTGTATCAGTGTTGATCCGAATGCTCAAACCATTGGTGTAGCCGCCCTCATTGTAAATGACCTGGGTACCGCTGGTAGTCTCGGCCTTGAACCAAATCGCCACTGTTTCGGTGCTGAACGGGGCGTACAGCACTGGGTCAGCAGCGGGGATGGCATAATCGTCTACTCCATCGAGGCTCAATGAACCACTGCCCTCTTTACTGTCTGTAGAGTAGGTGGCCCCATTTAGCAATGAACAGTCCGCGGCCCCAATAGAGTCGGCTCCATCGTTGTTGAACTTCCAGTGCGCTATGAGATCCGCCGAGGCGCTGCCGACCAGGCCCAGCACCAAAACAAAAGAAATTAGATAAATCAATTTTTTAGACATAATAATTCTCCGTTCAAAAATTGAATAATGGACTTATTTCCTTGTTGACTTAGCGGGATTTTGCTATTTTTGCTCCTCAAGGATGCCCATGCCGCTGCGATCCGGGTAAGGCGGTCGTTTGGCCGGCACATAGGGATTTCTCTTAAGTTCATCCAGCATGTGTTGTATGGCGGCATCGAGCTGCGGGTCGCCCCCGTCGACCATCAACGCGGGGTCATCGATAATCTCCATATCCGGATCCACGCCATGGCCTTCCATGGTGAGCGTGCCATCGGTTTCATAGAAGGTGATGAACGGCACAGTTAATCGAGCGCCATCAATCAGGGGTGGATTTTTGTAAATACCAATCACACCGCCCCAGGTGCGCATGCCAATGAGCTTTCCCAGTCCGGCTTTGCGAAAGAGGTAGGGAAAGATGTCCCCGCCTGAGCCTGCCTCGCCGTTGATTAGCATGCATTTTGGGCCCTGGTGGCTCAGGGTCGGAACCCGCCAGTCGTTTTCATATCGCTCAAACAGATGCAGGTAAATGGGACGGTTCAGCAGTTCAATGAACCGGTCGGCAATATTACCGCCCCCGTTCCAGCGCTCATCAATGATTAGCGCGCCCTTGTTCATCTGGCCGTAGAACTGACGGAAGAGTTCGCGTTGTCCCCGGCTCCCAGTGTCCGGTACGTGTATATACCCAACTCGGCCGTCGGATTCTTTCTCGACATGCCGACGATTACTCTCAACCCAATGCCGATAACGCAAGTTGCGTTCGGATCCCAGCAGCTTCACTACTACATTCGTAGCCTCCTCAGGATTAGGTTTGGCCCCGACGGTTAGCGTCACGGTTTGACCGGACAGGCCTTCGAAAGCCGCCCAGGGAGCCCTGGAAGTATCAACCGGAACGCCATTGACTTTAAACAGATACTTAAACTGCTCATGTTCTTTCTCATCCAACTCATGCAGCGCAGAGCGTGCGTCGGTGTCCCAGATGCCACCCTCATATACCTTGGCAATGCGGTAGTATCCCTGGTCGAGTTCAAAGTCCACTCCGAGGTAACCGATTGATTGCCGGGGGCCGGAGTCCACATCGCCTCCGCCGTAATACGTATGACCTGCGTTAACTTCACTAATCATCTCCGCAATGACATACCCGACATCACGACGAGACACGCAGTCATCCAACATGGCCTCATATTGTTTGCGCACCGCGGGCCAGTCGACATTGTGCATATGGGGGTCGTAGAAGTAGTCGCGCATGAATCGCCATGCATCAATGAAGATTTGCCGCCATTCCTGCCGTGGCTGAATCACCACGTTCATCGGTTTGGTTACAACCAAGTTCTCGAGTTTTTGGTTGGGTTTGGCATCGATGATGCCGGTCTTGCCCTCACTACGAACGAGAAGCTTTTTGCCATCTGGGGTCATTCGGACGAAGGTTACCTTTTTGAGAATTGTTTTCTCCTCGCGCTTTTCGTCATTGGGATCGAAGGACTGGAGCGTGTTCTCCTCACCGCGGCGTAGATAAATCAAATGGTTCTTATCATTGACCCCAAGGTAGGAAAACCGTCCGCGCTTAATGGGCACGCGGTAGGAACGCATTTCCATATTCTCAAGTTCAATTTCGACTGGTTTGATTTTTTTCTTATCTTTATCCTTTTTGTCATCTGCCTTTTTGTCATCCTCATCTACGGACTCGGCACATTTCTCGGTTTCCTTTTCTTCTTTGGATTTCTTGCTGTCCGAATCGTTGGGCCCTTTCTCCTCAGACTCCTCATCACCTTTACCGTTTTCCTCTTTGTCTTTTTCTTTGTCTTTCTTGTCTTCGTCGTCCTTCTCGTCCTTTTTTTCTTTATCCGGCTCTTCTTCATCACTTTTGGCTTTGAAGGGATTCGAGACAACCTTGCGCAAAGGAACCGCATGCAATACGGCTGTGTCCTCGTAAATAAAAGTTAGACCTGCATCAGCATTTTTGGGTCGTGAAATTTCTCGCTCACTGAAGAAATATAAAAAGTCTCCTTTGCGGTCGAACGTAGGCAGATAATCGACGAACATGCCTTTAGTCACCTGGTGGAGTTCGTCTTTCTGAACATTGTAAAGCATGACCACGTTCATGTTATCCTGGTTGGGCTTTGTGTAGGACAGCCATTGTGAGTCTGGTGACCAGCGAAACTGCCTGGGAACTCCCCAGCGCCATCCACTGATATTAATACGGTCGAAATACTGGACTTTGCGCTGCTCGACATTGAAGACGTAAAACTTACTTTCATGGTCTGTCAAAACCATCCACTTGGAATCCGGTGACCAGACTGGTTGATAGCGGTAGCCGGCCCCCATGGACGTGATGGTTTCCGGTTTGTCTTGCCCATCGGCAGATCGAATAACAAGTTCGTTCTCGCCAGATTCATCTGAAGAGTAGGTCATCCATTTTCCATCCGGGCTCCAGGAAGGCTCGCGTTCTGCTGTCCCGCTGGTGCGGGTGAGGTTGCGAGGGGTGCCGTTCTTGGCGGGGAGTGACCAGATATCACCACGACTCTCGACCAGGACACGTTTGGCTTTAGGAGAGAGATACCAGTCTGAAAGTCGCTCGCTCACGTCTTTGCGAATCGGGCGGAGCTTCGGACGAGCGCCGGGAATGGAGATATTAACCGGGGTTGATTGCTCGCTGGACAAATTCAGCAGGTAGAGTTTGGTATTGTATTCAAAAATTATCTCGCCTTCACCGTTTGGCCCGGGACCATTTGAAGGCCATTTCACGTCGTAATCCTTGAAGTGGGTAATCTGTTTTCTTTCTTTCGTTTCCAGATCATAGCACCAGATGTTAAGACGATGATGGGATCCGGCATCCGAAAGGTAATATATCTTCTTTCCTTGCCACATGGGAATGGTATCCGTGCCTTCCCAATCAGTGATCTTTTTGGAAGTATGGTTGCTCAGGTGGAAAAGCCAGATGTCCGAAGCCCAACCTCCGCGGTAGCGCTTCCAGGTCCTGAAGTCGCGATTGCGCGGCGTGTAAGCGAGCCATTGGCCGTCACCCGAAATGGCCCCGTACCCGCCGTAAGGCACCGGCAACCGATTCGGCAGACCGCCAGCCTGTTGCACGGTGAACAATTGGGTCTGCCGTCCCAGTCCACCCAGTCCACTCATTGCGAACAGGAGCCGGTTGTCGAAAGACCAATCGCAGAGACGCTCACCACTGGAATGATAAGTAACCCGTTGAGGGATTCCTCCTTCGGCGGCTACCGTGTAGATATCGTAGTTCCCGTCATAGTTGCCGTTGAACGCAATAGTGCGTCCATCCGGACTGAATCGCGGAAACGCTTCTCCGCCCGGAGGACTTGCCAACGGGGACGCTACTCCACCCGATCGCGGGACAACCCAGATATCGTCTGCATAGACAAACACGATATGGGTCGAGCTGACATCCGGGTAACGCATCATACCGCCATGGGGCTGCACCGCAGCATTGGCAGCGAAAGCATGGAAGAATAACAGCATCAAGAAAAAGTAGAACAATGGAAATTTGTAAAATGCTCTCATGGTTATTGTGCTCCTTCAAAAAGAGTTAAAATGATAATGAATTATGTTTTTGCCATACACTAAGTATCCGTTGTTTTAAACGTATGAACTGTCAACTGATATGAAACAATCTTCACTTGTGAAGCGTAAGGTTTTTATTAAGACATTTGTGCTTTGCATAATTACTCCTCCTTAATCGTAAAACGGTGAGAATTTGACCAGTTGCAGAGCCATAATCGATAGTTCACTAACCCCATTTATACCATATTAACCGGCCTCTCTTCAAGAAAAAACTTCCACAAATCATGCTACATTTATCCTGCAAGATTGCGTAAAAACGCTTAATCTTTTTTATTTGCAAGCTGTCGTACACATTCCGTGGAGAAAAACTCAAGAGTTATCTAAGGATCCCTCTCAGCAGCTATTCTTCGGTCTTCACACAGCCGGCTCATCCCACCCAAGCTGAGCAGCGCGATAGTGTCCGAAGGTGTGTCTGATTCTTTTCTTACTTGCCAATAACCTGTGGGTTGCCCACTGCAATAACCAACGGATTGTATGCCGAATTGATAACTTTGCTAAGCTCCGCAAAGGTGGAACCTTGGCAGAAACCAACCGTGAATTGTGCCGGGACCAATTCCATAAGCTTATTTAAGCCTTTGCGACCAAAGCCGAAGACCGTCATCTGTCCCTGCATCGTCCGGTATGAGTCAATCGCTTGGTCGTCTTCGTGATGAATCAAGTAGATTGCCCGATTGCCGTCGCCAAAACAAAGCCATTCTCCTGAGTGGCCGGAGTCGGATATGTCCCCATCCCACTTCAGCCTTGCGGGGGTCTTGGTGCCGTTTGGTGTTCCAGGTCGAATGCAATAATCTGAATCTTCGTCAAGTTTGCCGCCCGGAGTGCCTTCGTATAAAAACCAGTATGGTTTTCGCATTCTCAAGACAGTCAGCCTTGCATAAGTGGGGAATATGTCCCACAGACACTCCATTTTTCTATCATTGGACCGGGAAAGAATGCTGACTTTTATTGGTCCACGGCTGATTATTTTGCTGTCTGAGACTGTTTTACCCGGATGGCAATAGCCCTCCGGATGACCCATATTGGGGATGCCGCGATACTGTCCGGCCGGACCGCCGCCGGGACGGTATCCGAGCCAATCGTTACCGTCTTTATCTTTGATGCTGGCAAATCCAGCCCCTTGTTTATGGTAGTAGTAGGTTGCATTCTGTGTTTCAATCTTAAAACTTTCCTGGCCTTGATACTCAACCGCGTCAGTTACGCGGACGAGCGGCTTGAAAGAACGTGATGAACGGCCAGCGTCGGTTCGACCGAAGTAAGCTTGAAAGATGCGCATCGAATCGGCTGGGGTTTTCCCATCAGCAGTGAATGTAAGTTTGCCTTTTGCATTGCTCCTGGGGCTAAAGTCGGGGGCTTTATCGAATTGGAACTGGATAGAGCTGTCAATTATGTTACCTGCGGTGTTGACCTCTATCACTGTGATGGATTTTTCATCAAGTTTTGCTGATTTGCCGATTCGTCTGAGCAATTGAGTGAAGTTCAAATCCACCTCAACGGGCTTATCCAGGCGTTCGTATCCTGCTGCGTTTACTCTGATAGGAACGCGGTATTTGTAAGTTTCATCTAACCATGCCCCTTTTGTCCTGTACGTGCCATTGTTCAGCCAAATGTCCACGCGCTGTTGTTCCTGGAAGTCCTTTTGGAGTATGTCCAAATCACCGTCGCCGTCCAGGTCCCCGATTCGTCCTTCGTGCGTTCCTATGCCCGTGGATATTATCTGTGTTTCAAAGTTGCCTTTGCCATCTCCATATAGAACCCATTGTCTGCATTTATCACCCGGCCCCGGCCGATACATTTCAGCAGCGTAAATGTCCAGGTTGCCGTCGCCGTTAATATCGCCTGTTTGCAAGGTGTGTCCATGGTCTACTCTTTCAATCAGAGTGTGTTTGACCCAATTATTGTTTTTCCATTCGTACAAGTTCAAAGGCCCAACCCCGTCACCGGAATTGAGGACGATTTCGGGTCGGCCGCCTTTTATGAAATCGCCGGCTGCTGAACGTGACGTGCCATATTTTTGGTCAACTATGTTAGCGGTAAACCTTTTGTTGCCGTTGTGTTTGAACCACATGCCTCCGCCGACGAGGTCTATCTTGCCGTCAAGGTCAATATCGGCCTTTGCGAAACCTTCGTATTTGAATGCACGGGGCCAGGACCATATTTCTGTAAACGACCAGTTACTTTTCTTTTTGGGATTGTCAGGTATGTCAGCGATAAGAAGCTTCTGAGCTTTTTGGTTCCAGAAGACCAGTTCGGCTTTGCCGTCGCCGTCGAAGTCGCCGAATATCTGGTCGTGGTGCTGCTTTTGTCCATAGTCTTTGATGGTATAGCGATTCCACGATTTATCGGGGTCATAGTTGGGGTAAGGATTCTCCCACCACCAAACTTCGTTTGTGGCCCAGCTGCCGCCCTGCAGGATGTCAAGGTCACCGTCACCGTCAATGTCCCAGTATGTGCCGCCGGCTTCGATGTGGCTTTTTCGGTTATCGACCAGATATCTTTTCCAGCCGTCTGCAGTATGTCTGAACCAGACCATACTTGTTTCTTCGCTCCATCCGGCAATAACAAAATCATTTACACCGTCTTTATCTATATCGAGGATTAGTGAAGCCGCCTGCCGTCCTACGTTGGCTGGAGATAAATCGCCTTTTCTGTTCGAGAGATGGACCCAGGTCCCGGATTTGTTTTCCCACATCTCAATAGGTTGATAACCGCCGCTCCAGTTTGCACCTATAATGTCCATATCGCCGTCGTTTCCAATATCCGCTGCGCGGATGAAGTGTGACCCTTTGGAAGATATGGTCTGCTTTCTCCAGGATGAACCGTTTGCGCGATTTATATAAACAGCTACTTCATCGGGGTCGGCCCCCTGGTGCATTTCTGCTGACACCACATCTATTGCGCCATCGCCATTGAAATCGGCGGTTACCAATCCGTGAATAACGCATTCGACCGGTTCTGCGATAATATGTTCAGCCCAATTTTCCTTCTTGGGGTCGGACGGTGCTTCGAACCAGGACAGCTTGTAAAAGTTCCCTTTCAGTTCGGATGGGGAAAGAACCACGTCCGGCAGGGCGTCACCGTTGATGTCGGCTATCTGTACCGTTGCACTTGGATGCCAGTGGGCAAACCGATGTGCAGTCCAGGGACCGTTGACGACATCTTGGGTATTTTCAAACCAGATGCCGCCAATGACCACGTCGGGGTCGGCGTCCTTGTCGATATCGCCCAGAGCGATGCTTTCTCCATGAGGACAATCGATGACCCTTTCAGTCCAGGTGTCGGTTCCATCCTGACGCCATATATGGATTTTGTTGCCTGCTTTAT
>CAYGBH010000126.1:0-10278 GCA_964348055.1 uncultured Pirellulales bacterium | reverse complement strand
TCAATTATAGGATTATTCGGACAACGCAATACTTTCACTCTGCCACTCCCTTAATCCTGGATTCTAAATCGAAAGCGCCCGCTCGTCTTGGCGAAGGATGGCCAAGACCGAGCCATATCGGTACCGCTCAAATCGGCCCTAAATAATAGCAGTTGGCAGCAAACCCTGCAAGGACTTCCGGCTGGCAATCCAGAGTTTGTCATAATCAATAGGTGATGGATTTTAGTGGATTTTTCCGAGCATTTATTTTATTGTGTGACGAAAGACCGGTTTTTTACACTGATAAGGAGTAGTAAAGCTAAATGTATTCGAAAAAGGGATTTTATAAATTCGGCGAAATTGAAAAGAAGTGGCAGCAGTTCTGGGAAGAGCACAAAACATTCAAAGCCAGCGATTGCGATGCTGCCAGGCCGAAATACTATGTTCTGGATATGTTTCCCTACCCCAGCGGTCAGGGTCTGCATGTCGGCCATCCGGAAGGTTATACTGCAAGCGACATAGTCGCCCGGTACAAACGTATGAAAGGCTTCAATGTGCTGCATCCTATGGGGTGGGACGCGTTTGGTTTGCCGGCAGAACAATACGCCGTCCAGACCGGAACCGCTCCTGGGGAAACAACGAAAAAGAACGTCGATAGTATCCGCAAGCAAATCAAGTCCCTTGGTTTCAGCTATGACTGGGACCGTGAAGTCAATACTACGGACCCGGATTATTACAAGTGGACGCAGTGGATATTCCTTAAATTCTTTAACAGTTACTTTGACGAAACCGGGCAGAAAGCCAGGCCGATTGACCAACTGCACATTCCGGAGGGATTGAGTGAGCAGGAGAAGCAAAAATTCGTGGATGACCATCGGCTGGCGTATGAAGCTGAGGTTCCTGTCAACTGGTGTCCTGCGCTTGGGACGGTTCTGGCAAATGAGGAAGTTGTCGGCGGCCTGAGCGAACGCGGCGACCATCCGGTAATCAGAAAACCGATGCGGCAGTGGATGCTGCGGATAACAAAATACGCCGAAAGACTTCTTCAGGATTTGGCCCAGGTCGATTGGCCCGAATCAATAAAGAAATTGCAGACAGACTGGATTGGAAAGAGCATCGGGGCCGATGTCGATTTCAAAGTCGATGGATTCGATGAAAGCATACGCGTTTTTACCACCCGTCCGGATACGCTGTTCGGCGCAACATATATGGTAATGGCTCCTGAGCACCCGCTTGTAGATAAAATTACAAGCCAGGGGAAAAAAGAAGATGTTCGAAAGTATCGCGAAGAAGCTGCGCGAAAAAGCGATTTGGACCGCACCGATTTAGCTAAAGAAAAAACCGGTGAACCTATAGGTGCTTATGCGATAAATCCAGTCAACGAGGAGAAGATTCCGATCTGGATAAGTGATTATGTTTTGATTAGCTACGGCACCGGTGCCATTATGGCCGTCCCCGCCCACGATGAAAGAGATTTTGAATTCGCTAAGAAGTTTGGTCTAAGAATTAGTGTTGTTGTAGAGCCACCTAAGGACAAGAGAATACTTCTGGGAGTACAATGTTCGTACGATCAAGTTGGAGTTTACAGAGTCTATGATACTAAAGTTTTCGACACAAAGGATCTTAGTGAACAAGCGCTATGGGATGCTATTTATGACTCTGTAATACAATGTGATATTCCTTATATAGGTGATGGTAGGGCAGTTAATAGTGGCCGGTTCAACGGCTTAACCACAGCCGAATTCAAAGAGCAAGTAACGAATTGGCTGGCAGAAAAAGGCCTCGGCCGGAAAGCAGTAAACTATAAGCTTCGAGACTGGCTTTTCAGCAGACAGCGTTACTGGGGTGAGCCGTTCCCGATTTTGCATACCGAAGATGGCCGCATCCTCGCCCTTTCAGAAGAAGATTTGCCATTGGAGTTGCCGGTGGTCGAAAACTATAAACCTTCAGGGACAGGCCAATCGCCATTGGCCAATATTGACGATTGGGTGAATGTAACGTTGCCCGATGGCTCAAAAGCAAAACGTGAAACAAACACAATGCCCCAATGGGCAGGCAGTTGCTGGTATTATCTAAGGTACCTCGACCCCAATAATAATCAGCAGGGCTGGAACACGGAAAAGGAAAAATACTGGATGGGCGATGGGGGCGTTGATTTGTACATCGGCGGTGCCGAGCATGCGGTCTTGCATCTGTTGTATGCGCGATTCTGGCACAAACTTCTATATGACCTCCGGTTTGTCAGCAGCAAAGAGCCGTTTGGCAAGCTTGTCAATCAGGGAATGATTTTGGGCGAAGACGGCCAGAAGATGAGCAAGTCCCGCGGTAATGTAATCAATCCTGATAAGGTAATCGCCGATTATGGTGCCGATTCGATGCGGCTTTATGAAATGTTTATGGGGCCTCTGGAGGCAATCAAGCCCTGGAGCATGCAGGGGGTCGAAGGCGTCCATCGGTTCTTACAGAAGACCTGGCGAGCGATTGTTGACGAAGACACAGGCGAGCTTGTCGAGGCAGTAAAACAGGCCGATGCGGATGAGGCGACGCTGCGATTGTTGAATCAGACGATAAAAAAGGTAGGTGATGATATCGAAAGTTTCGGGTTTAACACGGCTATAAGTGCAATGATGATTTTTATAAACCACCTCACCAAACAAACAATTAGGCCCAAGTCAGTCGTTGAGAAATTCGTTCTAATTCTTGCTCCGTTCGCACCTCATATTGCTGAAGAGCTCTGGGAGCGGTTGGGCCATACCAATAGCCTGGCTTATGAGCCCTGGCCCGTATATGACAAAGAGCTTATCAAGGAAAAGGAAATCGAATTGGCAGTGCAGGTCAACGGCAAAATAAAGGACAGGATTGTTGTTGCTGCTGATACAGACGAAGAGCAGATAAAGCAGAAGGCATTGAGCAGCGAGAAGGTAATTGCCGCCATGGCCGGTAAAGAGCCAAAGAGAGTTATCGTTATAAAATCCCGATTAATAAATATAGTCGTATAATTGATGTATACTGAAATTGAAGCAAAGCTTAAGGTCGACTCGCTGCAGGAAATTGAGCGTAAATTAGCTGAGCTCGGTGCTGAGTTTCAGCAGGAGCAGTTACAGACAGATTACCATTTTGATGATGCAGACTCTCAGCTGACTAAGGCCGACAGATGTCTTCGGTTGCGCCGGCAGATGGTCGCCGATAACGAAAGATTTTTTTTGGCTTATAAAGGTGCCGGAGAAAAAAGTAATTTCAAAAAAAGGCAGGAGATAGAGATTGAAATCAAGGATGCCGATTCGGCCCGGAAACTCCTCTCGGCATTAGGGTATGAGCAGGTTTTGGTTGTTGAAAAAAGTCGTCATCTTTGGCGGCTTGGTGACTGCGAAATTGCCTTAGATCGGTTGCCGTTGTTGGGTGATTTTGTGGAAATAGAAGGACCTGATGACGAAAAAATCGCCGACGCCCGAAGAAGTTTAGGGCTCGCGGATTTGCCGCACATAACAGAAAGTTACGCATCCTTGGTGGCGAAAAGACAAATTGTCGATAGTAAATAGTAAATTAGAAAAATGAAGCCGGATGATGGTTACATTGCTTATATTGTAAATCCCAAGGCCGGTGCCACCAGCAGCAAATTGACCGGGCGCAGGTTTCAGCAGTATCTCGTCAAGAAGGGATTTGGGGTCAGGGTCAGTCTGACCACTTCTTTGGAGCATGTCTGTGAGTTGGCCACTGACGCAGCCGTTGATTACGACTGTGCAATGGCTGTTGTGGTCGGCGGTGATGGTACCGTCAGAGAGGTGGCGCACGGCCTCGAAGGCAGCGACAAGCCTTTGTTGATAGTACCCCACGGGACGGAAAATCTGCTGGCCAATGAATTGGGTTTTGACGAAAGATTGAAAACAATAATAAAAACGTTCGAGGCGGGATACATTCGCCCGTTGGACCTGGGAAGTGCAAATGGGAAATGTTTTACTTCTATAGCTGGTTTTGGGTTTGATGGTGAGGTGGTCAAGCGTGTTAGCCAGCAGCGAGAAGGACATATAGATTACTTTGATTATTTCTGGCCGATATGGCGAACATTCTGGAATTATAAATTCAGCCCGATGAAGGTAGAAGTTGACGGAGAGAAAATCTTCGATGGTCACGGATTGGTTTTTGTCGGAAACATTTCAAGGTATGCTGTGGGCTTGCAGATATTGCATTACGCCGATTTCGGCGATGGTTTACTGGATGTCTGCGTTTATAAATGTGCCTCTCAACTTCACCTGGCCAAGCACTCGCTGATGACAATCTTGAAGCAGCACGCGGATAGTCGCGATGTTATCTATCGTCAGGGCAAAAACATCTCCGTAAGTTCAAAAACTGGTCGCATAGCTACTGAAATTGATGGCGACCCCGGCCCGGCTTTGCCGGTGCGGATTGAGGTAATACCACAGGCGGTGAACGTGATGGTGCCGGAAGGCGCCAAGCCGGCTGGTATAAGAACCAGAATCATCAGAGCAATAGGCTAATTTAAAGTGCCTAAAATGTGGTTATCAAGAGATCAGGAAATCAGGATGCAGGATACCAGGAGATCAGGACATCAGGAAAAACCAATCCACCCCGGCTCGACTGAGCTTTCCGAATCTGTCGGCCTGACCTGGTGTCCTGATAACCTGATGTCCACTACCTGATAGCCTGATATTCTGGTACCCTGAATCATCAGTTCATATTAGTGCGAGTTATAAGAAAAATGAGTTTCATAGTTGGTGACGTTGAGATTGGTCTGGATGTGCCTTTATTCGTGATGGCAGGGCCTTGCGTCATAGAAAGCAAAACCGGTTGTCTGGATATTGCGAATAAACTTGCCGGCATTGGTCAGGCCACCAGCGTAGGAATAATTTTCAAGGCCAGTTTCGACAAAGCCAATCGCTCCAGCATATCCAGCTTTCGCGGGCCGGGCCTGGAGAAGGGGCTGGAGGTTCTTGCAGCGGTTCGCCGGCAGACTAACTTGCCTGTTATGACCGACGTCCACGAGCCGGCCCAGGCCGCTGTGGCCGGTGAAGTTGTTGATTGTCTTCAGGTCCCTGCTTTTCTGTGCAGGCAAACTGATTTGCTTTGTGCCTGCGGACGTACAGGTAAGCCCGTAAATGTAAAAAAAGGTCAGTTCCTCTCGCCTGCGGAGATGAAAAATGTGGTCGAGAAGATTCGTGCCTGCGATAACGAGAAAATTATACTTACCGAGCGCGGCACGTTTTTCGGCTACAATCGGCTGGTCAATGATATGACGGCCATTCAGACTATGAAGGAGTTAGGTTGTCCGGTTGTTTTCGATGCTACGCATAGTAGCCAGCAGCCAGGAGGGCTTGGCAACGCCACCGCAGGCCGGCGGGAAATGGCCCCCATACTTGCTAAAGCGGCCATAGCAGCCGGTGCCAACGGCCTTTTTATCGAAGTTCATACCGAGCCGGAAAAGGCAAAATCAGACGCTGCCTGCGTGATACCGATAAGCTGGCTCGAAGATTTACTGACAGTCTGCAAAGAAATATTCGAGGTCGTACACAGATAAAGAAAATGGCCGAAGAGAAAAAATATTTGTATGGGCCAGTGCCTTCGCGAAGGCTGGGGCGAAGTTGCGGCCTTGATATTGTGCCCTTCAAGGTCTGTACGCTGGACTGCGTCTATTGTCAGGTTGGCGGGACCACTGAAAAAACCACAGAACGCAAGGACTACGTAGCTCCTGAAGCGGTTTTGGCCGAGCTGAAAGAGGCATTGGCCAAAGGTTTGGAGGCTGATTTTATCACTATCAGTGGTTCCGGTGAGCCGACATTGAACTGCCGGCTCGGCGAGCTTATAGACGGCATAAAGGAAATTACTAATATTCCTGTAGCTATATTAACCAACGGCACACTGCTATTCAAACAGGATGTGCGAGCTGATTGTGCAAAGGCCGACGTGGTATTGCCCTCTTTGGATGCCGGTGACAAAGAGACATTCGAGAAAATAAATCGCCCGCATAAGGATATCAGTATTGAAAACCTGATTTCAGGATTATGTGTCTTTAGAAAAGAGTTTGCCGGACAAATATGGCTTGAGGTTTTTCTCATCAAAGGTCTGAATACTGATGCCAGGCAAATCGCCAAAATCAAAAACATCGTAGAGCGTATTGGCGCCGATAAGATCCAGCTCAATACAGCTGTGCGGCCTACAACCTACGCCGGTGTCAAAAGAGCCGATGCTAGAGATCTGGAGGCTATAGCTGCAGAGCTCGGGGAAAAGTGTGAGGTTGTAGCTGATTTTTCATCGAGCCCCGCACCGCAATGGTGCAGGGCGAGCCGCGAAGATTCCGCACAGGTTAGGTCCCAACCTACCCTGACACATCGGGAATCGTTCGGGATTGAAAGTAAAGCTGAAGACGTATTATCAATGCTGAAACGCAGGCCTTGCTCGCTGGATGATATATGCTCAGGCCTGGGTATTGGCCACAATGAAGCGCTAAAATATATCAGTCACCTTCAGCGCCAGGGGGCTATTAATTCCGAGGAAAAGGACGGAAGAATCTTCTTCAAGGCCTTGTCTTAAACGAAGCCAACCATCTGGCTTACAAGGAAAGATGACACTGCCGCCGTAGCTCTTCCCGCCGCCGCTGCGCCCGGCGACTTTGACTTTGCAGCGACTGCCCTTGAGCAAAGCAAAGGGCACCGAGTGCTAACCTTTCTAACAAATTTCTCAAAATTTACCTTAAATCTCCAAATATTCGCATTCAATTTGTAAAGACGAGGGTCTTATTGGCCGATAAAAGCGTTGGACTGTTTTCCAGAGTGTCGATTTTATCACATTCGCCGTAGAAAATTGAAATTTGGGCTTTAGTAAACTGCTTTTAGGCCGATAAAAAGCACAGGTGTTTATAGGAAATACTTAGCGAATTGTATTTATCGGTCGAATGTGCCTTAAATCAGAACTGCCTATAGTAATGACAAAAATGAAGCGACAACTGGTTTTGAACAAGGGAGCGGAGAAGTATATATTTCGTTACGACAAGGGCAGGGAAAATGAACTTCTGGATGCTCTAATTGAGCAGGCGAAGGATAAGCGGATGGATTTCGATTGGTTTGATGCAGCCGTACTGAGTTTCAAACTGACGCAGTCGCTTATTGGCCAGGCGGACGAGCTTTTAGGTGAAAGGGACCCCATCTTGCATTAAGTCGCAAAATTGAAATCCACATACAGATACACGGGTTCACGCGAATTAATCCCGAGGGCATCTGTCAAAAGAGAAGTGACCCCGCAAAGTGGGGACTCAAATGAGTGCAATTATGGTTTTAGAAAGTCAGGAAACCCTCTATTAAGATTATAGATAGGTAGACTATGATGGAAGAAAGTACAATTATCCGAAAGTTTTTAGATTATTTGAAATTTGAAAAGCGCTTCTCAGAACACACAGCCAAGTGTTACGGTGCTGATCTGAGCCAATTTGGTGAGTTTCTAATTAGTACTTCTTATGCCGGCCACCGGTCGGTGGATGAGCCGATTTCGCTTGCTCAGCATCAGGCCGGACCAGCTACGGCTGTGGCGACGCAGACCACTCTCAAAGTTGACCAGTTGCTTCTTTCAACACAGACAGATACTGTTAGAGCGTATCTGGCTTTTCTAAATGAGAAGCAGTATTCCAAAGCGACCATAGCCCGCAAACTGGCCACACTGCGCAGCTTCTATAAGTTTCTTGTCAAAAGAGCCCAGGTCAGCTCCAATCCGGTTGTGGCGGTCAGAACACCAAAGCAGGAGAAAAAGCTCCCGCGCTTTCTTGAGTACGAAGAAGTAAAAAAATTACTCGATACGCCGCCCGTGAGTAGCTGGCTCGGTGCAAGAGATAGAGCCATTCTGGAGACACTTTACAGCACCGGAATAAGAGTCAGTGAGCTTGTGGCGTTAAATATGGACGATATTGACTTCTTGGGCGAGGTCGTGCATATCAGAGGAAAGGGCAAAAAGGAAAGAATTGCACCTATCGGTTCATCTGCCTTGCAGGTCATTCAGCACTATATGGAGTACAGGAACAAACGGGCGCAAAGCAATAGCAATTTTGACTCGAAAGTTTTATTTGTGAACAAGCATGGCCGACGGCTCAGCACGCGCAGCGTCCGCCGTAAGATGGACAAATATCTTAAAATGGCCGGACTGGACCCGGCAATCAGCCCACATACCTTGCGTCATAGCTTCGCAACACATATGTTAAACAATGGCGCCGATTTGAGGAGCGTCCAGGAGTTGCTCGGCCATCAGTCGCTGTCAACGACGCAGATTTACACACATCTTACCACGTCAAAGCTCAAAGATGTCTATAAAAACGCTCATCCGCGAAATAATGGGGACAATGGTGATGCTTATGAGAGCTAACGAATAACTATTGGGTTTTTCCCTGTTAACCGAACCCAGGGAGTTTTTAACTGTGAATAAAAAGGCCGCTTTTCAAAGCGGCTTTTTTTATCGAATCTTGGCTTTGTATGGTTTAGGCGATGTTTTAGTTCTCGGTAGTTTTCCATCTTCTTATTATCGTCGGGTTTTTCTGAGGCGGATTCCTATCCGATATATTCCGGTACAAGCTCCTTGATTTTCTGAACTATTTCGCTGTGGGTTTGTGTCTTGGCGATAGTTACCAGTTCGTTTATACTCGTCCGAAGCTTTTCACGGTCCATCGGAATATTCTTCCATATACTGATTTTTGGATGTCTTGTCCGCTGCATATCTTCACCTTCTATTCGCAGTTCTTCGAAGAGCTTCTCACCAGTTCTGGGCCCTGTGAAAACCATTTCAATATCTTCTCCAGGTCTGAAACCGCTGAGCGTAATAAGTTCTCTGGCCAGGTCCACAATTTTCACCGGCTCACCCATATCAAGAACAAAGATTTCTCCGCCTTTTCCCATTGTTGCTGCCTGCAGGACAAGCTGGCTTGCTTCCGATATGGTCATAAAATATCGTTTCATTTCAGGATGTGTAACGGTTACGGGACCACCTTGGGCTATTTGCTTCTTGAAGATGGGTACCACTGAGCCGTCAGAGCCAAGCACATTGCCGAACCGCACAGTTACAAAGTGCGTTTTGCTGGTTCTGTTTAGGTCCTGGATGTACATCTCTGCTATTCGCTTGGATGAGCCCATTATGCTGGTTGGATTAACGGCTTTGTCTGTGCTGATCATTACAAAATTGGCAGTACCGTGATTATCTGCAGCATCAGCAACGACCTGTGTGCCTACAATATTGTTTTTGATAGCTTCTCCGGCGTTGAGCTCCATCAGAGGTACGTGCTTGTGGGCGGCTGCGTGAATGACGACCTGCGGTTTATATTTTTTGAAGATCTTATCCACGCGGATTTTGTCGGTAATGTTACAAATGAGTGTTTCCATGCAGACTGTCGGAAATTGCTTATTTAATTCCCGTTCTACGTAGAACAGCGGATTTTCGGCTTGCTCAACAAGCAAAAGCAGCTTCGGACCGAAGTTACATACCTGCCTGCACATTTCTGAGCCGATGGAGCCCCCGGCACCTGTAACCAGAATTGTCTTGTCTTTGGCAAAAGCTTCTATCAGGTCCAGGTCAAGCTCTACAGCTTTTCTGCCAAGCAAATCGTTAATATCGACATCTCGAATCTGAGAGACACTGAATTTGCCGGAGGCTATATCGGTAATTGATGGGACGGTCTGGAAGCGAATTTTGGTACCTTCACACACCTGAATAACGCGTCTGAGCTGTTGATGGCTTGCTGAAGGCATGGCTATGGCGATTTCTTCGATGTTGCGTTCCTCGCAGATTTTGGGCAGCTGCTCAACAGTGCCACGAACTGGTATTCCGTGAATATGAGTGCCCTGTTTGATGGGGTCATCATCGATAAAGCCAACAACCTCATACTGGGCTACGGGCATGCGGTGAATTTCCCGCAGCAGAGCTTCACCTGCGTTGCCTGCGCCGATTATAAGAAAGCGCTTCAGCCGGCCTGCTTCGGTAGTTCCCTCATAGTGTAACCGTATTAGTATCCGCAATCCGCCAAGTATCAAAATGGTGGCAACCATATCAGCCATACATACGCCTTCAGCAGGCTGTTCCAGGTCACGTGGTAGATTTGCACGAATGGCATTGATGTTGGCAGCTGCAAACCATAAAGAAAAGATAATTGAAGTGCTGACAAATGATGCCCAGAAGATTCCGAAAAGATCGGAAATCCCCACATAACGCCACCAGCCACGGTATTGCTTGAAAAGACCAAATACCGGCAGCTTGACAACGAGAAAAAAAAGTAACAAAGGAGGATATATATCTACCCAACCAGGTCGTTCGAAC
>CAYGBH010000125.1:0-10402 GCA_964348055.1 uncultured Pirellulales bacterium | reverse complement strand
ACCTACCATCGCCTTGTGAAACTGAAGCCCCACCGGCCGTGACCTTCTCTTGTATCAGCGGTTGGTCTGAGCGGATAGCCATAATATATGTTGGCATCAAAGTTGTTCCCAAGTCTCATACCTGTACCGATACCTATCGAACAGAGTTCCTGAATTCCAATTTCGCCTGGAACAGGATCTTTTATTTTAGCGCGGGCGTAATCAATAAAAGTCAACAGGGCCAGTTTTTTAAGCCAAGGCTTTTTAACCTCTGCTTCTGACTCAGTTTCTGACTCAGTTTCGCGATTCTCTTTGGACTGACTATATTTGACCAGGTCAAATTCATATTGAGCGGAAAAAAGTAGGCCGCCATCGGCAACAATTTCATCTTCATCGTAGCCCCTGACGGAGTACAGTCCTCCGAAAGCGGTCATTTTTGAGGGGGTCAGTCTTTTGTTGGAGGTTATCCATCGAAGAGAACCGCTGAGTCGCTGAACTCTATTGGGGTCAAAATACCGGGAGTGAGCGGCACCAAGAGTATAAATATTAAAATGAGGGTCTGTGTCCGTCCGTGCCTTCACAAAGTCGGCCTTGCTGGAAGCGCCGATACTCTGAATCCGGTTAAAGCTAACAGAGGTGGTCGACGTATCGTTTGAACGATGCAGGTCAACCCCTGTTCCCCAAAGGTCCATATCAATGTCGGTCTCCAAAATCGCGAACAGTGAAGGTGTCACCTTGCTGTTTTCGTGGCTTAGCGAGCTCGTGACATCGAAGAACCAACCATCATTCTGTAGAACGTTGAAACGAAATATGCCGCCATAAAAGGAACCCTTGCCGAGGAAATCGATATCCCCGCCCCCGCTTATATCAAACTCGCTGCGCCCGCCATAAAGGTTAAGACGTAACCGAGGTGTGAATAATGGAACCTCATAACTGCCATACATCAAGTAATTATCGTGAATCGAATCCAGTGAAAGCTGATACAGGGCTGTAATTCTGTCGTCTCTACCTGTAAGATTAGTATTGATGAGACCAAAACTTGGAGCCCATTGCCTTTCTTTGGCTCCGGAGCTATCTAACTGGATGTAATAATGCCAGGGGTTTGCTTCGTAAACATCGTATCCCAAAGCAAGCGAATCCGGTTCCGAACCTCTCGATATCACTGCCGAGACATACCTGTCAGGGTTGAGGCTGAGCAGGTTAACGAAATCATCTAGTTTCTTCCTGTTTGCCATCTGCCCAATTTTTACCGGTGACCAGCCCTCGATGACAGACTTACGTAGAATGCTTTTCTCTACTTTCTCACCTTCACGGTTGTACGGCGTTATTATGATTTCGGAGATTTTGGCCTCGACAACCTCTATGGGTAAGAGTCCATCCTGCAACTCCACACGATTCTGAATCGCCTGTGCGGAAATATACACATATATGCCTTCGTAATCGTGAGCGTTGTAAACCGAGAGAATGTACTCGGTAAGACCCTGCATAGTTCTTCTCGAAACCTGACGGGGCTGGCCGGGCTGTGAAATTATCTCGTGGAGCACTCTAAGGTCGTAGAGGTCGCCGGGTTCGGCTTGGTGCAGTGGTTTGTTTGAAGCGTTGTACACTAAAGGCATAGTTTTCAACAATTCTTCGGTTGATATCAGGGTGTTGCCGCTGATGCGCAATTCCTTAACGGTAAAGCGGTCAGTCGTGTCTTCAAGCAAATTCAATTGCTCAGTCTCACCTTCTTGTCCGGCTTTAACTCTGGAGGCAGCTTCTTGCTCGGATTTGATTTCTTCGGCAGTTCTGGTATTTTCCTTACGCCTTAGCTGGGTTTTGGAGAGTTGTTGAGCATTGTCAGGAACCTGGCCCTGGAGTTCGGACCTGTTGCCCGCGTCTGTGTTGTCGATTGTTAGTCCATCGGCCATCATACAAACGATAGGTCCTAAGGAAAGTAAAACAAGGCTAAAGTGCGTCATCCTTGTTAGACAGTTTAAATGTAGTCCTCCCTGTAAATTTGCCAAAAACAGCCCCTAATCATTAGACAAAAAAAGTTAAAAAATTAAGTCAGAAAGTTCTGACCATAAAACCCAAAAAGCAGTTGCTATACCTTAACCACGGCCACAAAAAGCCAGGGAAATCCGATAATATCGCCTGTTGTAAACGACCAGGTAGAAACAACTGCTAACAGTTACACAATTATATCAATAATAGACATGAAAGTAAAGGAAAAAACACAGAAAAAGAGCATCCTTTCGCGGTTATCAGTATTGATAACCCACTTTCGGGCGCTCCCTTAGACTGAAAACCGCGCTTGACACCAGGGACAGACAAAATATAATGAACTTGTTTATTCTCTTTAGTTTAATATATCTCGGATAGAAGTTTCCTGTCGGATGGAAGTATTCCTGAATAATGGTAAGGGTAGCGAAGAATCGGGATGAAGGCATCTTAGAGGTAGCCATTTCCATCACAGGATTCCCGCATAGAACATAGCACGACGAAAGTGAGACGCTGGAGCAACAGAACAAGCGGCCGTCAACAGTTTGCTGAGAGTCTATCTTAGTGGCTGCGGCAAGTGCCTTTCCTGGTATCTGTAACATATTCCCTGGAAAGCGAAAAGGCCGACCCTGTAGATAGGCAGGCCTTATCTGGAAAATAACGATAAACCCCGTTAGAAATTCCAGAAACGGCTGAAAAGCCCGAGAAAGGACGATTTCTAACGGGGTAAACACATTAGCTGGGTAGCTTATTGAGAGGACATAGAACATGGCCAACACGAAGCTTGTTATATCCGGGCCGGAAGAGACCAAAGAGATAGCACTCGATCCCAAGGGCGTAACATTGGGACGGGACGCGAGTTGTGATATCATGCTCGATCATCCCAACGTATCACGAGTTCACGCCAGAATTTCCCCCGACCCCTTTGGCCGTTGGATTGTGGAAGACCTCGAAAGTCAAAATGGGGTATTGGTCGAAGGCCAGCTCATTAAAGCGCAAGCAGTTTTGCCTGACCAGAAGATTTGCATACGTCCCTTCACCCTATCTCTGGTACAAGAATCAGACCAGCAAATATTTGAAGGGGCCTCAATCCATACCACACTTCCGATTGTTGACAAAGGTTTGGAGGAAGACATCGTATCCTACAGAGCCGACAGAGTTTCCGCTTTATCTCCCGACCTAATGCAGCATCTAAATGAACTAACGAATGGATTACTGAAATTGTCAAGACCCTCAGAATTGTATTCTCAAGCATGTTTGTGTTTAGCCAAGATGTTGGATACCCTCGTTGCTGTCGTAAGATTGCCTTGCAGTTCAGAGCCCTTGCCGGCGTCTCCCGATATTCTTGCCTGCTATTTCGGAGCCGACGCAACAGATACCGCTATCTTGCAGTCATCCTATCTGCATCTTTCCAAGCGTGTACTTGACGCGGTTCGGTCGGCTGATACTCCGGTGATGGCGAGCAGCGGGGCATCATCCGGCCGAAATCTGGCGTTGACGGTTGTTGACAAGCACAAGCCTCACCTCGTTTTCTCTGCTCGCGTAAATGACTTAGGCAAAAGCGTGGATGTCTTATACATAGATATCCTGGAGAATAAATCGCCAAAAGAAATGTTTGACTTTGTGGAAGTATCTGCACGGCAGATCAATTTTGCGCAAAAAAATCTTTTTCTTGCTGAGCTGGAAAAGCAGGAAAAAGCACTTAGAGAGGCCAATATTCAACTCAAAGAAAAGGACCGTATAAAGGACGAGTATGTTTCTCGTGTCACGCACGACATCAAAGGCCATCTGGCCGCAATAACAAGTTGTCTGTACATAGCGGCTGACGAATCTACAAGCCCGCTGAGCGAAAAACAATCTAATTTCGTAAACCGGGCTGTTAGGCGGACCGCCCAACTCACCGACTTTGTCAAGGAATTGTTAAATCTGACACAGATGAGGCTTAGCGGACGAATAAAAATGGAAGCTTTTTCTCTGCCTGATATTATATCCAAAGCCCTGGCCAGCGTTGCCACTAAAGCGAAGGAGAAATCGATTACTGTAACTTCCAATGTCGAACCGTCACTGGGGCAAATTGTCGGCGATGAGTTCTCTATAAATGAGATGATAACAAATCTGCTCTTTAACGCAGTCAAATACACCCCTGAGAACAAAACTGTCCACCTCGAGGCCAAAGACCAGGACGGTTCTGTTCGTATAGACATTGCCGACACAGGAATCGGCATACCTACGGATGAAGTCGAAAACGTATTTGACGAGTTTTTCAGAGCCACCAATGCCAAGAAAAGCGAGAAAGATGGTACAGGCCTGGGCCTTTCAATAGTAAAGCAGATAGTAGAAAGACATAGTGGCGAGATTTCTGTGCAAAGCCAGGAAGGCCAAGGAACCACATTTACTGTCACCTTGCCCCGAAGCAGTCCTACGTCAGTCTGTTCGTGAACCCTGTTAGAGGCCCAAAGGACAGAAGCCCCAATGGGGTAAACCTCGCGTCGTTTTTGCATCTTGCCCGCCTTACGTCTAGCGGGCTGGCCGCTATGCACCAATTGTCCCACTAGCGATACATCTCTGCATGCAGCCATGGCACGCTGAAAATATTGCTGCGAGAATGGTTTTGCAAGGAAAGTGGCAAAATTCTTATATCTTTCTGAAGGAAAATCTGTAAGGATTCACTCAAGATAGTTGTGTTTTCAAAACGGATGTGGTATTTTAACGACGTATGTGCTCAGCAATGTAGGTGGGCGAATTCGGTGTGTGAAATGTTGGTTTAAATCTTTTGAGGTGAACTATGGGAAAAGCAAAGATTTTAATTGCGGATGATGACCAGGATATTCGAGATTCATTGCAGGCTATTTTGGAAGGCCAGCAGTATACGGTGCTTACGGCCGCCGACAAAACAGAAGGTATGGAAAAAATCAAGACCGAGAAACCGGATTTAGCCATATTGGATGTTATGATGACCACTTGGCAGGATGGCTTTGAAATGTCAAGGGAATTGAAGAAAGACCCACAGTTCAAAGATATGCCTATCCTGATGCTAACAGGGATCAAAGACCAAACTGGTATAGATTTCAAATCAGCGGCAGGCGACCCCACCTGGTGCCCTGTGGATGGATTCCTGGACAAACCCGTAGAACCCAACATTTTGCTGGCAGAGATCGAAAAGCTCCTGTCGAAGAAAACTTGAGGCCGAAACAGGTATGTCAAAAAGTGTCAGGTGACAACAGAAAAAAATTATCAAGAACAAAATAAGCTTACCGGAACCGGCTGAGCAGCTTGGGAACACATCAAGAGTGTATAACATTCTCAGATGTTCCGGAGACAACCTCTATCTCTGTAAGGAACTCTATGAAACCGGCCGATCATTTACTTTGTAGGAGGCGGCAGAAAGAAACCTCTACTGTAACAAACGATTAAGAGTACTCCTTTTATAGCTGACCCGGAGAACGTATAGCGATTACGTATCTTTAGCAAATCTTGAAAGAGTGATTTTAATCCTACACTGGACTTTTCAGCAGAATCCTGCTGTCCGCCACGACACATCCTTTCCCTCGGGGATAGACAATGAGTGGATTGATATCAAGCTCCGCAATCTCAGGGTGTTCAGTGACCATCTGAGAAAGTCGAAGAATGCAGTCTTTGATGGCATCGATATCACAGGGCCATGCTCCACGGGCTCCCTTGAGAATACCGTATGCCTTGATGGACCGTATCATGATCTCTGCACTGATCTCCCACATGGGGGCCAGCCGGAAAGTGACATCCTTCATGGATTCAACCAATGTCCCCCCAAGGCCGAACATACAGATTGGACCAAACTTAGGGTCCCTGACGGCCCCGAGGATAACTTCTACGCCGCGCTTGGCCATCCTCTCTATGATGACGCCATCGATATGGGCTGAGGGATTAACCTTTTTCGCATTTTCAATGATCTCTTCAAAGGCCTTTCGAGCCTCCTTTTTCGTCTTGATTTTCAGCCGAACTCCGCCTACATCAAATTTATGCACTATGTCCGGAGAAGAAATCTTCATGGCCAGAGGAAAGATAAATTCCTCAACCGCATCATCCACCTGCGATATATCTTTGACCAGAATACTCTTTAAGACAGGGAACCCGTAGCACTGAAGAATCTCATTCGCCTCTTTTTCAGACATGTAATACCTCTTCTTGTGAGCAAGCTTCTTTTTTATCAGCACGGTGGCAGTCTCGCGGTCCGCAGCTACTCGGCGCACTTGTCTCATCTCGAGACTCAACAGCCCTCCATAAAAGGCCATGGAGGCCATCGACCTGACTGCGGCCTCGGGAAAGGCATAGTTGGGGATACCGTGCTTTTCCAGATATCTAATGCCTTCGGAAACATCAACAATTCCCATAAATGAGCAGAGCACCGGTTTATCAGTATCCTTTGTCACGTGAGGGACGATCTCCGCCGTCTCCAGAATGTCGGTCATCGCCTGGGGACTGAGTATCACGATGGCACCATCGACGTTTTCATCCTGGAGGATGTAACGAATGGCAGCTTCGTAACGCTCGTGGGTGGCATCCCCAATCACATCCACGGGATTGTCGATACTGGCGGTTGGCGGAAGCTCATTTTTCAATTTCTGTTTCGTTTTGTCCGATAGATTAGCAATTTTCAGGTTGTGCCGAACGGCCGCATCGGTAGCCATAATGCCCGGTCCTCCTGCGTTGGTAATGATAGCGATGCGGTTGCCCTTCGGTATCGGTTGTTTTGCAAAGGCAAGGGCGATGTTGAAAAGCTCATCCACGCCCTCGACCCTCATGATGCCGCTCTGACGAAAAAGAGCATCGTACGCATTGTCAGACCCGGCCAGTACACCGGTGTGAGATGCAGCAGCACGAGCACCTTCAGGAGAAATACCGGATTTCACTGCGAGCATAGGTTTGTGTGCCTGCCATGTAATCTCTCTTGCGGTCTCAAGAAAAGCCCGACCGTGAGTAATATCTTCCAGATACATAAGAATTACGTCCGTATCCGGGTCATCTTTGAGATAACGCAGCAGGTCTATTTCATTTACGTCGGCTTTGTTTCCGAAGCTGACGAATTTGGAGAATCCAATGTCCCTGCCTTCCGCATAGTCGAGTACCGCTGTACAAAGGGCCCCGGACTGCGAAATGAAGGCAACATTTCCGGCTCTGGGCATCTTCGTGGCGAAACTGGCATTCATACGGACATGCTCATTATTATTGATGACCCCGAGGCAATTGGGTCCCACAAGACACATGCCGTATTTCCTGACCACCTCTTTGACGCAATTTTCCAGCTCTATTCCACGCCCGCCGACCTCCTTAAATCCGGCACTAATGACAATGGCCCCCTTGACCTGTTTTTGGCCGGCTTCTTCCAAGACAGAGCAAACAACTTCCGCAGGAACAATGATGACTGCTAAATCCACCTCATCGGGAATGTCCGCAAGTCTGGGATAGGCCTTTACGCTCTGGACAGATTTTGCTTTGAGATTAACCGGATAAAGAACGCCTTCAAACCCGGCTCTGAGGATATTGCGAAACACGGCAAGCCCTACGCTACCAGGCCGGTTGGTCGCGCCCACCACGGCAATCGACGTGGGATTCATAATGGATTCAACGTTTTTTATCATGCTCTTCTCCCGGCAAATTACCCTGCCCGGCGCTGGGCGGGTTGCTATGAAATACTTGTCTGACGACAGTCAAGAATTATGACTAACATTTCTCAGTTACAGCACTTAGCCGCATTACTAAACCTCTCAATTTGACTATATTACTAAATCTGCCTAATGGATACAACTATCTCGTTTTTTATCTCGCTGATTCTCTGTCGCTTGTGATTTGAGGAGCGCCAAAGCCCGGCCGGTAAACGGCCTGCTCCCGTGAACCTCGGCCGGCCCGCCAGTAGCTCCTTCTCGGATTTGGAGCCCGCTATCTCGCAGGACGGGTGTTGTCTCTATTTCAACGGCCGTTATATCTACATATTACGGCGGGCTCTCCTGAAACTCCGGGAGGTTCTTGGGTGTTATCTGCCGTTCCCACTGCCGGTGAAGCTGCATCAAACGCCTGACGATTTCGGGATGCTCTTTCGCGTGGTTCTTGCGTTCGGGTTGCTCGTCGGCCAAGTTCGCAAGGTAAACTTCCTCCAGCTTCTCTCTGCCCAGCCCGTATTTGTCATTTACGAGGAGCTTCCAGTTGCCCTCGCGGACCATCCACGATTGCTGCCACTGCCAGTGCATTACAGAGTACTGGCTCGGGGCGGCTTGGTCCTCGATGAGGCCCAGAACGCTGTGACCATCAAGTTCAGCACCGGCGGGAATCTTCACGCCGCAGAGTTCGAGGATTGTCGGATACCAATCCATGGCTGTGACGGCCTGGTCGCGGACGATGCCCTTCGGCAGCTTCCCAGGATAACTCAGGATTGCGGGAACGCGAATGCCCCCTTCGAGGAAGCTGCCCTTTGCCCCGATCCAAGGTCCGGTGTTGCCGCCACCGCCGTTGGCACCGTAGTTGTGGCCGCGCGGATACCCGCTCAGGTGATTGTCGACCTTGATCTGGTAATCCTCCTCTGAGTGCCCGTTGTCGCTCATAAAGACGATGATAGTATCCTTTTGAAGCTTCAGTGTCTCAAGCTGCCTGAGCACACGTCCCACGTAGTCGTCAGTGGTCGAGATCATCGCCGCGTAAGACCGCCGAGGCTCGGGAAGGTGCCTGTATCGTTCGCGATGGCGAGCCAGCGACTGCTCGGGATAGTGCGGGATGTTAAGCGCGAAGTACAAAAAGAATGGAACGTCTTGGTTACGTTCGATGAACGCCAGCGCCCGGTCGGTAATCAGGTCGCAGAAGTAGTGTCCACGATGGAACACCTCCCTGGTTCCTTCGTAGAGGTCGTGAAAACCGGTGCGGTGCAGTTGATAGTGGACGTAGTTGTCGATAAATCCATCACGGATGCCGAAGAACTCGTCGAATCCCTGCTTGGTCGGCCCGTGGTCCGGATGCGCGCCTAAATGCCACTTTCCGAAGGTCCCCGTACGATAGCCGGCTGACCGAAGGACCTCGGCGATAGTGACCTCGCTCCGGAGCATGTTTCGTCCCATGGGACCGTACATCTGCCCCTGCATCCACGAGTTGACATTTGACCGCTGAGGATGCCGGCCCGTCATGACCATTGCCCGAGCCGGACAGCAGACTGTATGTGCGTAAGCCTGCGTGAAACGGACCCCGTTAGCCGCCAATTGGTCGATCGCCGGCGTATGGAGGTCCGTTGAGCCGAAGCAGTGGGCGTCGAGCGTGCCTTGGTCGTCGGTCAAAATGACCACGACGTTCGGCCGTTTCTTTGTTCGTGCTGCTTGCCCGCGAAGAGGAGCTATGGTTGCAAAGGCGCCTGCGCATGCGCCTTTCAGAAAATCACGGCGGTTTAATTGCAAATGCTTCAACGTCATTCCTGCTCTTATTCATTCAATACGCTTTCGGCGTTGATGATAAGGGATGGGGCCAAACTTTTCAATAGTTTTCTACCCTGACCCCGCACCAATTGCACCGAGTTATCGGTCGTGAGCCGGCGGTAGGCAGAGATGTATCACCGGGCAAAATGCGTTTTGGTGCGGGGTGCATAACTGACAGTGATTCTAACGGGGCCAGGCCAAGGGGAAGCTGTCCATTCTGGAGGCTGGGGCGACGTGGCCATCTGCGAACGCGCAGTTGCCTTTGCCGGCGATGCGATTGCCGGTGGGGGCGTTATGGAAGCCCGCAATGATATCGGTGAATGTGCCTATACCATCAGGGCCGGGTCTGACGTTCCATGGACTGCCCATTTTCTCCACCCAGGTCGGGGCCTCGCTCGTCGGCCAAATGGGGAACAATGCGGTGTCATTGAGGCCCTGCGTATTGAAACCGGGTTCGACAAAAGGGCCCTCGTCGGCAAATACGAACGTGTTGGCCGGATCCCTGATGTCCATCAGCTTATGAACAAGCGGCTTACAGGGGCTGTCTTTCGGGCCAAGATACGCATTCTGGCTGTAGTTCATCCAGGGGTTGTAGTTTGTGACACCGGTGGCTATGTTGTCGTCGAAGTCGCTCTGGTTGTAACCGGATTTGGCGAGACGTCGGAAGGTCGGGCAGATAAGCGACCGCACATCAGCCAGGTATCCGAAGAAGGTGCTCCCATATTCCGGATGGTACTTCAGATTCACATCTTCATTGCACCAGCGACGATGGGTGCTGACATCCCCCGGCAGTAGACTGTTTGTATAGAAGTAACAGCTCCGCGGTCCCGGGAATCCATCGTCATACTCCTGGGCGTACATTTGAACTGCCAGTGTGAAACCTTTGAGGTTTCCCTGACAGGCCGCAGATTGGGCCTGTTCCTTTGCCTTTCGCAGCGCCGGCATCAATATAGCCATAAGAACGGCAATTACGGCAATAACAACAAGAAGTTCTATAAGGGTGAATGCTC
>CAYGBH010000124.1:0-10429 GCA_964348055.1 uncultured Pirellulales bacterium | reverse complement strand
GAGGCCATACGTGGGATACTTCATACCAAAGTCAGGCTTGAGCCTGACTTTTTTTTGTGCTATGCCATTTGCTCTTCACGAAGTGAACGGTGGTTGGATTTATTAGGGCTAAACTTGGAACAGACTTGAAGCAATGCTTTAAGCACAACTATTTGATGTACGATTGCTGGCGGCAGAATCTTAGAGGCGGATTGAAAGTGGTTGAGAGACTGCTGCTGGCCGCGCATTTCTTCGTTGTAGCGTAGCGTGTACTCCCCCATGAGATCCTCTGTTTCTTCCAATTACGAAGGAGTTCTTCGCTCGGTTCCACCGTCTAGGATTTTTGGAACATTTTTTGGAACATTTTTATGTTAAATAATTTACTAAAACCAACTAAAACCGGTAGGGTGTTGATTTTAGTGGATTTTATGCCATGTTTATCTTATGATGTATCAATGATTTATGAACAGTCGCGAATGTGGCTTTGTAAGTTAAGAAATATGGGTAATTTATGAAATGACGGGGAGTTTTGTTCGGGACGCAGAGGTCGCTGGTTCAAATCCAGTCTCCCCGATCTCAACTAATAGTCCTTGAAGTGTCTCATCCATTCCGGCCAGTCGCTCGCCTGAACACCGCCGGCCTTGGTCCAGGGACCTGCAGTATCGAAGAGTTGATGCCACTTAAGTGTCCACACTTCCTTAATTCCCACGTCCCTGATTGACCAATCCATAAAGAGGTAGTTCGCATGCCCCTCATGTCGGTTGAGGCAGAAACGCTGCATTCTAATGCCGGGCCCTCCTACGTATGGCGCATCGGCAAATTCAGGAGGCAAGTCTTTGTAATCTGGACTGCTTGCCCTCCATCTGCAATCGGCAAACACCGGTATATTAGCTGCACCTCGGGCATTTGGGTGCCGCCAAAATTTTTCGGTCACATATTTGTCCCACTCACCCGGAGGGTCAAGGACCCAGTTGTTCAGCCCATAACTGCCAAGTATTAATCCTTCTGTGGAGTGGTTATAGATCCAGGCTGCGAACGGATGCCGGTGTCCCTCACTTGTCGGCTTCGTCGCCGTTGGGCAAAGCCGTATCTTTGTCTCGTTGTAGTACGGCAGAGTCGCCCCTACCCAGTTCTCCTCAAAACCGCCACTCTCCCAGCCTGACATGAAATACCCATTGCGATCCTCTGTATACATAAAAAAAACAACGCCCCATTGTTTCAGGTTCGACTGACAGGCAACTGACCTTGCCTGCTTCCTTACCCGTTGCAGCGCCGGCATCAATATCGACATCAATAGCGCAATTATCGCGATTACTACCAGAAGTTCTATCAGAGTGAATCCTCTTTGCTCGTTCACGACGGTGCTCCAATTTGTTGTGAATAAGAATTTAAGGTCTAAAAATAAGTATATATGCTCTGAGGCTAAGAATCAAGGAAAAGGCTCGAACTTTTTGCGTGCCTCTTTCTGCCGCTCTCTTGCCCTCGGCCCGGGCCTGTTCAACGCCTACGCGTCATACATTGCTTTTGCCTTGGACGGTGTAGCGGGGAATGGATCGTCGGTCTTTTGCTTCCACGTGTTCAGCTCAGCTAAAAGTGCTGCCTGCACGCCGGCGTACTTTGGCAGGTCGACGAGATTATTCATTTCATACGGGTCATTCGCGAGATCGAATAGTTTTGTTGCGGTTTGAATGCCATCGATAGACTTGACTACAAACTTGTGCTGGCCCATTATGACAGCCCGCCAATCTCCTGCTTTCTCTGCATAGATGGACTCGTCGGCCAGGCTGTGCCTGACCAGAGCAGCCGCGGACTTATCCTTGCCGGTACATGTCTCGGGAACTTGCAGGCCGCATATTGATAATATCGTAGGCATCAGGTCGATGGAGCTGATAAGGTTGCTGACCTCCTGGCCGTCCTTGAGGCGACCGGGTAGTCGCATAATCAGCGGTATATGGCACGATTCCTCTTCCGGATGATTTTTATGCTCTATGCCGTGCGACTGAATACAGTCGCCGTGGTCGGTAGTGAAAACCACAAGAGTGTTAGCTTCTAATTTCAGCTCTTTCAACGTCTTGGCCAGGCGACCGAACTCGTGATCGAGGGAAGTACATAATCCGAAATAACCGGCCAGACTTTTGCGATTGCCATTCACAACGTTTGGACGAAACACGACATCATCCGGCTTATATATGTCAAAATTATCAGGCGGCCTGTACGGAGTGTGTGGCGGTCCCCACGACAGGTAGCAAAAGAAGGGGCGGTTTTTGTTTTGCTTGATAAAATCTATCGCCAGGTCGGTCTGAAATGTCGGCTCGTATTGACCGGGTGTATACTGCCCCGTAGCGGACATCTTGACCCCATCGTCGGTAAACGTCGGTGAATCATAGTAGAAATGCCCTCGATTAAAGCCCTCGAAGGTCGCAAATCCGCGACGGCGCCAATTTGGAGGAACAAAACCCGGTTTTGCTTCCCCGTCCATGTGCCACTTTCCAATGTAGTGTGTTTTATAACCCGCCTGGCTGAATGCTTCAGCTATGCATTGCTCACTGGGTGGCAGCATTAAATTGTTTTGAATCATACCCGTCTCGTGTGGAAATCGCCCGGTAATAATGGCCGAGCGATTTGGAGTGCACACTGGGTGGGCACTGTAGCATCGAGACCACCGCACCCCTTGTTTGGCCAGTTTATCAAAGTTGGGGGTCTGCACAAGCTGGTCATGATAATCACCATGACTGAACGCGCAGTTTCGCCACTGGTCAGCCAAGACAAACAGTACATTGGGGCCCTTTGCATTAATACCGACTTCCAAAGCTCGATTCGACAGCATAGGACTTGCTGCTGCGACTGCCCCGCATTTCTTCAAAAATTCACGTCGATTCATAATATCCTCGATTTGGCTTACTTTGTTTTTCTCTACTTTCCTCTTCTGTCTTCCGGTTCCGGTTACGTATTGGAGGTTATCCGGTATAGTCAGGATTCTGCTCGGTCGGAATAGGAGCGTTCAAGGACCGGCGCCACGCCGTGAGCTCTTCAAGTAGTTCATCCCTCTTGGTGGGCATCTTATTGGCCAGGTTATTCTGCTCGCCGAGGTCGTCGGCCAGGTTGTATAGTTCCAATTCCGGCAGACCTGGCTCATCGCCGAACTTCGACTGCTCAAAGTACTGCAGTAGTTTCCAGTCGCCCTTGCGCACAGCGCCGACGGGGCGCGTCCGGAAATGGGGGTCTCTGGCACCTTGATAGTTGTCACCCTGAAGGTATATGGGACAGTGCCAGAAGATAGCTTCTCGCTTCAGGTTGTTTTGTCCTTTCAGCAGCGGCACGATGCTCTCGCCGTCGAGCGGTTGGTTTTTGGGCCTCGTTGCGCCTGTGATCTCCAGGAAGGTCGGGTAGAAATCGACACTGTTGACCGGCACATCGCAGGTCGTCGCCGGCCTGACTACGCCGGGCCAGCGCACAACCATCGGCACGCGAATACCTCCCTCATATAGCATCCCCTTGGCACCGCGCAGCGGCTGGTTCGATGTCTGCTTACCGGCACCACCGTTGTCCGAATAAAAAATCACCATCGTGTTGCCCGTCAACTGCAGCTCATCGAGCTTGGCCAGAACCCGGCCCACGCCATCGTCGGTGTGCTCGGTCATCGCAGCGTAAGCCGGATCAACGTGCCCATCCCAGGGAGGCTTATCCTTGTACTTGGCTGTCTTCTTGTTGGTGGCCTCTACCGGTGTATGGACAGCGTGGTGCGACAGATATAGGAAGAAGGGCCTGTCCTTGTTGGTTTCGATAAACTCGATGGCCTTATCGGTAAGGCCCGAAATATCTTTTGGGTCGTCGGGGTCGTTGGGAAGGTCGCCCCTGCTCACACTTACATCAAAGCCCTGTCCGGCCGGGCTGAATTCAGCAGCATTGCCCAGATGCCACTTTCCTATGCAGGCGCTGGCATAGCCGGCTGGCTTTAGTGCCTCGGCAATAGTGGAGATTGAAGGATCGAGGGTGGTGGTGTTTGGTATCGGAATCAGTCTTTCGAGTGCCTTCTTCCGTGAGGAACTGCCGACGGTATAGACCCCGTGGCGCGGTGTGTACTGGCCGGACATCAGGCAGGCCCGGGTCGGAGCGCAGTTCGGCGCACAGGTGTAGGCGCTGGTAAAAACCATCCCTTCCCGGGCGAGCTTGTCGATATTTGGGGTTTCATAGTAGCCGCTACCCATAAAGCTCGTACCTGTCCAGCCCATATCGTCGATGAAGATAAAAACGATATTGGGACGCTTGCCTCCGAGACGAACCTCTAAAGCCCGATTTGACAGCACGGACCCGCCGAAGGCGGGTATGATGCTGCCTATCACTGCTGGGCAGCCTGCTATGCCTGCGAACTTCTTCAAAAAATCACGCCGATTCATAATAGGCTCCGTTGCTTTTGTTCGGTTTTTCCCTTGTTCCTCTTTATCTTTCTGTTTTTTTGTTTTCTTATATTGTTTTCAGCAGGGACCATTCATAGCGTCGGCGCGGGAAGGTCCTTAAGGATATGCTCGAAACGCTGGCGGGCTGCCAGAACTTCAAGGTCCTGCGAATTTGTTACATCGACGTAACCCTGTTCGGCCCGAAGGTCGCCGCAGTCCCAGAACCGACCGTTACCATCCAGCAGCCATCGCTGGTCACGAAGGAATCGGGCCGCTTTGAGGTAGCTGAAAATCCACTCGCGGGTCTGCCGTTTCTCTCGGCGCAGAATCGGCGCGAAGCTGTGTCCGTCGATGACGTATCCGTTCGGCAATTTGGTCTCGGCCATGTCCACCAGTGTTGCCATTATGTCGGAGAAATCTACAATCGCATCGGACGGCCCGGTGGCCTCGACGATGCCGGGGCAATTGACAACACCCGGGACACGGGGACCTTTTTCCTGGTCGGTCTTTCCCTTGCCATAACCGCTGGTCCCGTTGTCCCCGAGGACCATTATGATTGTGTTATCGCGAATGCCCATGTCCTCAAGACCCTTGGCAATCCTTCCTATGAGGTAGTCCATATATTCCACATTGCCCTTCAGGGACGGCTGGCCTTTATTGCCGGTCTTTTGGCCTTTCTCGTCAAGCTGCGGCGGCGCCACATAGCCCATACGCTCATTATCAAAATCCCAGGTCTTGTGAATCAGAACCATCGGATAGTAAACCAAGAAGGGCCCGTCCCTGTGCCTTGCGGCAAAATCAAGCGCGAAATCGGTGAAGATATCGGGGCCGTAGTCATCATCGTCTGTGTCCATTTGCTCACCGTTGCGGACAATGGCCGGGTGCCAGTATCGAGCGGCTCGCCCGGGAAGATTGCCTTCTGGTGGCTCGATAGGACCATCAAATTTTTCGGTCGCTCTCCACATGCACCATTCGTCGAATCCATACTGGGTCTCGGTGCCGCGCAACTGCCACTTGCCGCAGATAGCGGTTGCGTATCCAGCCGTTTTCAGTACCTGCGCAAAGATAAGATTGTCCTGGGAAAGATTATATCCCTTCTGGCCTGCTGCGGGTTTCATGTTGTTGTGGTACCAGCCTGTTCGGAAACCATATCGTCCGGTCATAATCTCCGCTCGCGTGGGGCTGCATATGGGCGTACACCAGCAGGTCTTGAACATCACGCCGGTTTCGGCCAGTTTGTCTATATTAGGTGTGTGGTGTTCCGTATTGCCGTAGCAGCTAAACTCCCTCGCCGAAAGGTCATCGGCCATTATCACGATGAAGTTGGGGCGCTCGGCACTGATACTCAGCTCTAAAGTCCCATTCGACAGAAGCGACCCGCCGAAGGCGGGTATGATCTTGCCCAGCGTTGCTTGGCCTGCTGCGACTGCCCCGCATTTCTTCAAAAATTCACGACGATTGTGCCTCTGTAAGGAGTCCTTAGGACTAACCATCATGTCAGCTCTCCTGGGAATAGGTATTCATACCTCCTCAGCTGCGTTACTGAGCTATAACTTTTGCTCCAAATCTTCACTTTTGCGTTTATGAGTGACTTTGTCATATTTTAACAAAAAATACAGTTTTAATCAAAGGCTTTGTCATTCTATTGCCAACAGGATGTATTGCTTTTCTCACCCACCATCATCTTGATACCCGTACTCGTGTTATTCGTGAAACGGCTGTGAGTATGGAACGGGTCTTGTTGAGCAGGAGGGCTGCCGGCAGCACGACGACTATAATGGTTTCCACCGGCAACGATACAGAAGCTCTCCTTTTCACAGGGATACCGGAAAATTAGCTGCCTTCATAGGTGTTGTGTTGCTCCCCTCACCATAAGATTGTCCACAGCGTGAGTGACTAATCTTTGTCTATTGGTCTGACAGCACTCTCAGTTTCTTGAGTGCAATGAAAGCCTATTTTTAGCTATTTCCGATGGAACCGGAACTTCGAGTGCCGCAAGCTGATAGCCACCCCACGTCTGTCGTCCAGCCCGTTTAGTGGCATGCATACGAACATACCGGGCAGGAGTCATCGCAAAGGTGATGCGGTAGGTAGCCTCCCAAGTTATGTACCGGTGGCTGGTTTCGCTATAGACGGTGGTCCAGCTGCTTGGCTTTTCAGGATCACTTAATGCAACGTCGATAGAGTAATCTTCGGCATGTATCTTCCAGCCCCATAGCAGATTGACGCGGCCAATGCTGTAGACTCGCTTCAGATCAACGTAGATCCATTCATCGTCATTCTTAGCACTTGACCAGGTCGAATGGTAGTCACCGTCCACCGCCTTGTGAGGTGACTCGCCGGAAGAGGCAACCACGTCTTTGCCCAAGGCGAGATCGACCATGGCAACACTTACACGGACATTGTTCGATTTGGTTGTTTGGCTTGCGTTGTCAACGGCCACTACGGTGATATCATAACAGTCGCGCTGGGCGTTGTTCCATGTGAACGTGTAAGGTACCGAGTCATCGGTGCCAATCAGGGTCTCGCCAGCATAGAATTCAACGCGTTTAATACTGCCGCCACGATCCACGGCGTAAGCTGTAATGACAGGGGCTTTAACATTATACCAGGCCGAACCATCATCGAGCGGAGCCAGAATGCCGACATGGGGTGCGATGTCGCCCTTGCCCAAGGCGGGCAGTTCATCAAGTGTGATGATAAAATCGTGTCTCATGGTATACGTGGCCCAGTCGACTGGCCGACGGCCACTGGGCGTACCCCACCAGGGAAGCGCATACAGCCATTTCGGTAATTTGCCTTCTTGCGTCTTGTCCGGGTCCGGAATGGCATCGCATTCCCCGCAGGCCAGCATTTTACCAGGAGAGACCTGTGACATGATATTGTAATAGTCCCAGTATTTGTCGACGTCATTTCGAAAATCAACGTTGTAGATATCAATGCCGGAGATGTCGACGTATGCGGCACCCGGATAGAACCTTTGACGGTATTCGAGGGTCTTGTTGCCCACTCCGGCACTGTAGACCCAAATCAGGTTATCCAGTCTGCGCGTATGTGTGAAATAATCGTACATCATGCGCCAGAGTTGAGCTGTGTTTTCCGGTGTGTCCTTGTCGGTCCACCAGAACCATCCCCCATCAATCTCGTGCAAAGGACGCCATAACACTGGAACATCAGCATCCTCCAGAATCTGCAGCGTATCAGCGGCGGCAGCCATTTCCGTGATGGCTTGCTTGTATTCGGGAGTTCCTGGGATCACGACTTTGCCGACATCCACCTGATTTTTGCGCTTACTCTTCCAGGCTGAATCGCTGTTGTAAAACCAGTGCCAATGAAGCGTCAGTATGTAGCGGTGTCTTTTGGCATGGTTCGCTATGGCAGAGGGGTCTGCAAGCCAACGTATGTCACGGCCCCAAATGGCGCCTTGCTTTCCTGTTTGCTCGTAGTCGTCAGGTGTGTGGACATACACATTGTATCCACAGAGCATCTTGTTTTGATAGGTAGAGTCCAGGTAATTAAGGACCTCCCGTGCTGTTGGATCGAGGTTCGGGTTAACCGGCTCAATGCAAAAAGCACAGGGGAGGGAATAGAACCCTATACACAAAGCTGCTACAAATATCCTGCAAACAAGCATCAGCACCTCCTTTCAATTTCAATGACAAGTATACCATCTTTTGCCCATTAGGCCAAGGTTTCGGTTTCCCTCGCCACAAGGAGCCAAGCCATATTTCAGTCATCGGTGAATCGCCGATGTAGCGTTTTTCACAAAAAACACACCGCTGTTTTTCTTGCTATCTATATCGAATCAAATATACTTATCCGTGATGGTCTCCTCTAATAAAGTTTATTGTGGTTTTGGTCCATTGTTGGTCATGTTTCTGGTGCTTGCCGGTTCGAGCGCGGCGGCGGAACAAGACCCGTTTCGTCTGCCGGGTTGGTTTGAGGCCAGCCGGGTTCAGGCGCACAGTGAACATAGCATCCAGCTTGCGCTGAAGCTGACTCCAGAAGGACATGCCCGCGTCATTAGTAATATGGGTGCCGAGGTACTGACGCGAATTTATCTTACCCGTGACGAAGGAGCATGGTGGCAGAGCAAAGTTGGGGAAATTCACCCGCTGATTGGGAATAGGGAGTTTGCGAGGGAGATTTCTGTTGCAGTCCACGGCCAGGGCATGAAGGTAATCGCTTACCACCGCCACATGTCCGACGCGGCCATGCAGCGGGAGCATCCCGACTGGGTGTGCAAGCTACCCGACGGCTCGCCGTTTCTGGAGCCGAGGGGCAAGACCAAGACGGTGTTTGTCCTTTGCCTGAACTCTCCCTACCGGCAATACATCAAAACCCGTCTGATTGAGCTGGCTGACCATGGCGTTGACGGCATTTACTTCGATAATCGGCACATGCCCGACATCTGCACATGCCGGTATTGCCTTGAGGGGTTCCGGCAGCAGATGGGCCATGAGATGGACTATCTGGCCCCGGCCGGTTCGCCGGGGTATCTGGAGGCAGTGGAATTCGTGAATCGGTCGATGGTCGAAGCGTTCCTGGAATGGCGCGCCGCAGTCCGAGCAAAACATCCCGACGTCTTTTTCTGCGTGAAAAGCTCGCAGTACCCCAACTTCTTTTCACCACACATCGATTACCACCTGTTGGCTATATCGGATACTTCAGGAACCGAGTTCCACAAGCCGTTCGGCCACAACGTATCTGTCATGCGCAATGAGCCGGACTTTGCCGAACCGGCATTTGACCATCAGCTTGCGCTGGGCTGGTCGATCGTGCGGGACGGGTCAGAAGGTCGTCCGCCACTGATGTGGATTCCATTCATCCGCAGCGAAGAAAAGGCACTCTATTCGGCTGCTGCTGCCGTCACTTATGGTTGCGTCGCTGCTTTGAACATGTACATTCGCGACCTCGAAACTGACGGCCCGCGCAACGCGGCCATCTTCTCGTCCAGTTTCGCAATGGGCAAAAAGGTATCGCCATATCTGGCCTATGCCCGGCCGATTCCGTGGGCGGTGCTACACATCAGCGAACGCTCCAGAAACGCTCGCTTGGCCGACCGAAAGCTGATGTGGCGCGAGGTGTTCGCGCCGGCTTTGGGTGCCTACCAGGTGCTTAAGGAGGCGCACATCCCCTGGGTGACTATCAGTGACTTGACGCTGTCCCAAACGCTCGACCCACAAACACGGCTGTTGGTCCTTCCATGGCCGGATGAATTGACCGAGCAGCAGAAGCAGGCCTTGCAAGAATTTGAAATGCGCGGCGGACATGTCGTTCGACTCGACCCCCACGCAGGTTGGCACACCAAGACTCGCAAGCCTGGGCTGATGGAACAGGTGGCCTCGGAGATTCAGCGGCTCGCTGGGGAACCGCCGGTAAGGATAAATGGCCCGCAGGCGATGCACGCAGTGTGTTTCGAGCAACACGAAGAGGAGCGCATCGTCGTCGCCCTGGCGAACACGTGGGGCTGGTTTCGGTCAACGCGTGAGCCAAATCCCGCACTCAACGAAGGCACATCACAGCCGAGCCCGTGCACGAACGTAACAATTACCTTCGCCCGAATCTTAGGGCAACCGACCCGGGTTCTGGAAGCTGTCGGCGGTCGAGAACTGTCGTTCAAAAAGGCCAGCAATGGCTGGCGCGTGTCGGTGCCCCGGTTTCAAATCAACGCATGCGTCGTGGCAGAGTACTGATAGAGCCGTGACAACATCGGCTCAAAACTTGTCGCTCTTCATAGACAGACAGGGCGAGGGGTGAGATAGTTAGGGTAAGTTTTAGCTTCATCAGCCCTCTCTCTTCTATCGAAGAGAGAGCTTCACATCAGATTAAGCCCCTCGGAGGTGACCCAAAGTACCAACAACCACAGCAAAATTGACAACTGGCCAAATTTAGGCAGCTAACATGACCATGCACCTCACAAGCCAAGAGAGCATAACGCTAAAAGCTCCAGCCGATGCCCCAAATGTATTTCACGTCGGTATTGCCGGCACCAATGGCAGGTGTAGAATCATAATCAAAGATAGCTTTGAAATTCGTGAACATTCTATCGT
>CAYGBH010000123.1:0-10458 GCA_964348055.1 uncultured Pirellulales bacterium | reverse complement strand
GTCTGCTGCTTGACGAGCTCGGCCAGGTGGTTACGGTATCGTTTCAGCTCATCCTTTGTGCGTTCATGCTCGGTTAGATCTGTAGCAAAACAGATAAGTCCTGCGGCCTTTCCTTCCCCGTCTTTGAATACGACCATTAGCATCTCTGTGGGCAGTGGTATTCCATCTCTTCGTACGTGTTCCACCGGGCCGGCGAGCTGGCCTCTACTTTTGGTTTCTTCCATGAAAGGAATCACATCAGTTTTCATCTGCTCTTTAGTGTGGAATATGCTAATATGTTTGCCAATCAGTTCGTGCCCAGCTTCGTACCCATGCATCGTGGCCCAGGCCGTATTGACATACTGAAGAGCGCCGTTGAGGTCGACCACAACAATTCCCTCACGCGCCCGCTCAGCGATTACTGTCAGATGGCGCAGCGCTTGCTCACCCTGTTCATGCGCAGCAGTTATATCATCCATTTGACTAATCCAGAAAAGACCAGCGCTACTTTACAACTAATACCTCCTGAGGATTTATGAATAAACAGTAAAAATACATACGCTTACAGCGCTATGCACATATACTATCTCCATCCATGATAGGCGACGAGACTATTATAGAAACTTGTAGCCCGAAAGTCAAGATTTTGGCTGCCATTAAGCGAGGCAATTGTTATTAAATTATAGAATAACAATGAATTGCAGGGCGACTTGAGGATTTATGAGAGGTTTCCATTGTTCTCGTCGATCGAGTCGTCCTGCGATGAGGAGGATGTGACAGATGCGGGTTGTCCCTGATGAGCCTCGTCTGAGGCGGATATGTGTGAATCGCTGTTTAGTTTTACTAATGCTTTGAAGATATCAACTTCTGCTACTAAGCCCTGCACTTTGTCCTGTTGATCTACCACAGGCAAACATGACACGCTGAGTTGACGCATATTGTCCACTATTGTTGCAAACGGTGTTTCGGGCCTTATAGTACAAACGGGCCTGTTCATTATCCATTTGATTTTAATTTGAAGCGTAGCATCATCCAATGGCCGACGCCATTTGGCAAATATAGGCCGAAGGTAGGTGCTCATCGCGCCTGTTAGATCAGACTTTGATACAATACCTTCCAGTGCTGTCTCCTGACCTACCATTATATAGCCTACATCGTGTTGCTGCATTTTTGCAAAAGCTTGCTGGACGCTGTCTTCGGGACTTCCCCAAACAAGCTCGTTTTGCATAATGTCTTTTGCACATAATGCTAATGCTGTGGGTGGGTGCTCACCCGGCAGGGCTGCCGGCGACTGTGCCATTCTTTGGATGGTTTCGGAAACCAACTGGGTTCCCGCTGTGCGGGATTCCTGATCTTTACTCTCATCCGTCATCGCTGCTTTTTCTTCAGCTTCGACTTCGCTTATCGCCCCTTCGGCTTCAGCTTCGACTTCAACTTTCGCCTCTTCGGCTTTAGCCTTAACTTCGCCTATCGCTTCTTCGGCTTCAGCCTCGGCCTCTGCCTTTTGCCCGGCTACCGCTTCTTGGGCTTCAGTCTCCGCCTCTGTCTTTTGCCCGGTTACCGCTTCTTCGGCTTCAGCCTTGACTTTGGTTATCGCTTCTTGGGCTTCAGTCTCCGCCTCTGTCTTTTGCCCGGCTACTGCCTCTTGGGCTTCAGCCTTGACCTTGGCTATCGCCTCTTCGGCTTCAGCCTTGACTTTGGTTATCGCTTCTTCAGCTTCAGTCTCCCACTCTGCCTTTTGCTCGGCTACTGTTTCTTGGGCTTCAGCCTTGACCTTGGCTATCGCCTCTTCGGCTTCAGCCTTAACCTTGGCTATCGCTTCTTCAGCTTCAGTCTCCCACTCTGCCTTTTGCTCGGCTACTGTTTCTTGGGCTTCAACCTTGACCTTGGCTATCGCCTCTTCTGCTTCAGCCTTGACTTTGGCTATCGCCTCTTCGGCTTCAATCTCCCACTCTGCCTTTTGCCCGGCTGCTGCCTCTTGGGCTTCAGCCTCCGATTTTGTCTCTTGCTCGGCTACTGCTTCTTGGGCCTCAACCTCCGACTCTGTCTCTTGCTCGGCTGCTGTCTCTTGGGCTTCAGTCTCCGACTCTGTCGCTTGTTCAACTACTGCCTCTTGGGCTTCAGCCTCCGACTCTGTCGCTTGGGCTTTAGCCTCCAACTCTGCCTGTTGCTCGGCTGCTACCTCTTGTCCTTTAGCCTCTGATTCTGTCTCTTGCCCGGCTACTGCCTCTTGGGCTTCCGCCTCCGACCTTGTCTCTTGCTTGTCTGCTGCCTCTTGGGTCTCAGGCTCTGATTCTGTCTCTTGCTCGGTTGCTGCTTCTTGAGCTTTAGCCTCAGATTCTGTCTCTTGTCCGGCTACTGTCTCTTGGGTCTCAGCCTCCAATTCTGTCTCTTGCCCAGCTACTGCCTCTTGGGCTTCAGCCTCCGACTCTGTCGCTTGGGCTTTAGCCTCCAACTCTGCCTGTTGCTCGGCTGCTACCTCTTGTCCTTTAGCCTCTGATTCTGTCTCTTGCCCGGCTACTGCCTCTTGGGCTTCCGCCTCCGACCTTGTCTCTTGCTTGTCTGCTGCCTCTTGGGTCTCAGGCTCTGATTCTGTCTCTTGCTCGGTTGCTGCTTCTTGAGCTTTAGCCTCAGATTCTGTCTCTTGTCCGGCTACTGTCTCTTGCTCGGCAGCTGCCTCTTGGGCTTCAGCCTTGACTTTGGCTATTGTATCGGTATATACCCTTACCTTTTCTTCGGTCTCAGCTTTGATTTTAGCTATCGTCACTTGGGCTTCGCACTTAGCTTCAACTATCGCCTCTTGGGCTTCAGCCTTGGCTTTGGCTATAGCCTCTTCGGCTTCGGCCTGTGACTTTGCCTTTTGCTCGGCTACCATCTCTTGGGCTTCCGACTTGACATTGGCTATCGTCTCAGCGGCTTCGGCCTTGGCTTCGGCTATCGCCTCAGCGGCTTCAGCCGTGACTTTGGCTATTGTATCGGTGTATACCCTTACCTTTTCTTCGGCCTCAGCCTTGACCTTGGCTATCGTCTCTTGGGCTTTGGCTATCGCCTCAGCGGCTTCGGCCTCTGACTTTGCCTTTTGCTCGGCCATTGTCTCTTCGGCCTCAGCCTTAACCTTGGCTATCGCATCCCCGAAAAGTTCTCCAACCGTAGTCGAAAGTTTGGGAGGGCTACTTGCGCTGGCCTCAAGCAGCCTTCTTCTGGGTAGCAAGTTCTTGTGTCTCATCCTGCTCATCCAAATATGCCTTCAGGCTCCAAGGTTCTTTATATCCGCCGACCCGCTGGAGATGCTTTTCAGTTTCAAGGAATGCCGCGATTGTCCAATCCCGCCGCACCCAAGACTATGCCCGAAATGGCAATCCAACCGACCCGATTAACCTCCTACCACAAAGACTCCGCCGTAACACCGGCAGAGCCTAAGATTTTGGCTATTTATCACAGATACTATCGGGCGAAAAAGGCTCTGTTCTTGAAAAAAAAGAAAAAGTATTTGCAGAGGATCCAACACTCTTACCGGCTATCGCTACTATGAGGCCGGATTCTGCCGGAATCGGTCAGTTTGAGTTACTATTTTCTCAAGTGGGGGTGTTTTTCTCACGATAATAGCGGTAGTAAAGGAGTGATGAATAAAGATTGAAAACTTCTACCGAATGAGGAGATAAATGTGATGGCTAAAAAACTAGCGTCTCGGCAGAAGAAGGCTGAGGCAAAGACACCAAACCCTCCTGATGTGCCACTAAAAGAGGAGATCATGGCTGATTTCTCGAACGCAGCCGATAAGATAATCTTCACAAAGGCTCTTTCTGACATTACCTGTCATGACCCTGGTATGCGCGCAGATGCGGCTAAAGTAATAGCCGGCGTCCGCCATAAGTCGTCAGTCAAGGCTATTGTGGCTCAGATGGCGAACGAACCATCGGCGCAAGTACGACGAGAGTGCATTAAGGCCCTGATGAAACTGGAGATGAAGGAAGGAGTGCCTGTGGTTGAACGGGCTTTGTCCGACCAGGAAGCTTCGGTCCGCCTGGCTGCTGTGTGGGCCATATACCATTTGGCTGGAGCGAAAAGTGCCCCTACACTGGCACATATGTTTTCCGATGAGGACGAAGAGGTCCGACGAAGGGCCGCTGCCTGTGTTGGCTGGCTGGGTCGAAAGAAGTTTGCTGTAAAGTTGTTGCCGTTCTTGGCCGACAGCAGTGTTTCGGTCCGTCTGGCGGCAGTCGAGTCAATTGGCAACCTGCGTTCTCGGCAAGTGGTCTCGACCCTCATTAAACGCCTCAATGATCCTGAAGTGTCAGTCAGAAAAGCTATTGTTCGTGCCCTAACAACAATCACCGGTAAGAGGATGGATGGGCAGTTTCCAACTGATGAAAGGTCGCTTCAGCGTTTGATTGTGCGATGGCGCGAATGGTGGCAGGAGGAGCACCACGGATAAGGCTGTGTCCACATAATGGGTGGGAAATTGCGATATTTGTGTTGGCACAAGTTTTCGATTAGAAGTCGCGGGTGTGGTTTTGTAGTCATTAAACCAATCCCGATAAAATTGAGATTGTGGGTTGTAGAAGGTGCGTTTTTTGACATCGACTTGTAGTCCTTGAGGAAGACAGCGCCGATTGCAACCTTCGCTATGAGTAATTAAGTCAAGGAGTCATCTTATGTCAAAAAGTCGGAAACATCGGAAACAAAAGACAAGTGTAAAGAAAAAGAAGCGGATCGCACAGAGGAAAAGAATCAACGAGCCCATTTTGGAGTCGACCACAAACAAGAAGACGCCCAAGGTCGCTACCGTTGCCACACTGCCGGCCCCACCCGGCAAGAGGGGTAAAAAGCAGCCAAAGGTTGCCAAATCAGCCCATGAGCTGAAAAGGGAACTGGTTGGCAGTGACACAAAGAAGAGCGAAATTAAGATGGAGGGCTTCGCGGATGTTCTCGAGGAGAGGGCCAGCATCATCTCTATTGTCAAGGGCCTCGAAGAACAGGTTAACGCAGCATTTAAGCTAAAAGAGGTCCTGGAAGCTGAGCTTGATATAACTCAGAAAATGCTATCCGAAGAGCTGACCGCTCATGCTCAGTTAGAGGCACAAGTCAAGTCGCTCGAAGCACAGAGTGTTCTGGCCGACCAGCTAAGCGAGGACATCTCCTTTATCGAGGAAGAGCGGAACAAGTTTGCCAACTTGCTCGCGGAGACCCAGCCACAGCTTGAGGCAGTAGTTGAGGAGCGTAACTCGCTTAACAAGAAGGCAGCCTCTGTCGCGAAGTACGCTCAGAAACTCGAGGGCGAGAAGACAACCCTTGAGGCCCGGGTGATGAATCTCAAGGACAAGGTCGTAGATGTGAACCGTCTACGAGGGGAAGTGGATAACCTCCGAAAGGAACTTATAGACGCTGACAGCCGGGTGGCTAACCTGCGCAACCAGCTTGGGGAGCAGCGGGCTGTGAATAAGAGTCTCATGGAAACCAGGACACGCCTCGAAAGCGAGATGAAAATAGCGAAGGCCGACCGTAAGGCCGTTGAGAGAAAAGTCAATGTGGTCAGGAAAGCCTTGCATGACGTACGTGGCCAGGCAGCTCGCTCCAGCGGGCGCATCCGCCAGCGGTACTCCAAACCGAAGGGTAAGAATAAGAAATAATTCTTTATGGTTGAGCATTCAAACCGCTTAATGTCTCTTTTTGAGCGGAAGATAGATAGAATCATCTGTGTCAGCCAAGTTTCTGATGCGCTTGAGGTCGACGTTATATCTCTTCATCCACATATTGAACCTTACGTCTGCCCCAACAGCGGCCTTGTCTATGCTGACGGGAAACATATTTAGCAGATCCGTTACGTTTCACCTCTGCAACCGTTATTGAGTTTTTTCACTCAGATTGTGCCTCCACCGACTGCAGGAGTGGATTGGAAGTCCGGCAGATGCTTTACGAATTCTGTTAAAGCACAAATGGTATTAATATTATAACCGGATTCAAGATGATATACGTATGCCAGGTTGCCACCGTCGTTTTCTTCGAGAACGCGCCTGGCCCAGCTCAAAATTGGCTCTGTACTCTGGATGGACATATCGTGCGGTAAGAGAGCCACACTGATTAGCATTTTTTTCCCGAATATTTCACGCGCGCGCCTGATGGATGTTTCTCCGCCGAGGTCCATAGAATATAGATTCTCAATCTTGGAGAATGCCTCCAGATGATTAGTGCTGGGCCCGCAAGAATGCAAACGAATTGGGCCGAGCTGCCGTCCGATCATTGACGTCACAGGCACTACGAAACGTTCGATCATTTCCGGGCTGACCATGCAGGACGAACATTCTCCCACATGTATGCCGCTGATCGGCAGATTGGCAATCTCCGAAAAGTGCCGGCAAAGAACAATGAAGGCCTCTGCAATCAAGTGCATGATTTCGAGGGCCCGCTGTGGTTGGGTTATCATGTCTATGAAAATGTTTTCACCAAGAAATTTCTGGGCGGAAGTCATCACTCCGTGTATAGCGGCACGGCCGGATAAATCCCAGAAGAACGGCGGAATGGGACGCAGCCGTCTCTGGGAATCGTCCTGGACCTGGCGAATCTGTTCGTCAAAAAGCTCGATCAACTTGTGACCAAGCAAACTCTCAGATATTAGCACCTCAGCAGCATTCTTTCCAGCAAGGCAGCCTGGCGTGATATCGGCGTCACCGCTGTCCTGTGGTATAAAATCGGCACCCAGCAACATCCCGAGAATCATATTCGGCTGAATACCTCCGATCTGAATCTGGCTCTTGTCCCAATAATCGATCTGTCCCAAATTAGATTCCGAATAGAAAAGTCGCATCCCGGGGAAGCGCTCCGCGGCGTATTCATTGCACTGACAGTCAATGGCATAGCGTCTGCTCGGCTCAAAATAGTAGTCGCGATCAAATGCCACACCCAATGCTTTGGCCATCCATCCTTTTGAAAGTGTTCCTGAGATGGTAATCATCAGGTTCCCGCCTTGCAGGGCTCCTACATAAGTGACTCGAAATAGACTGGTGCTGACTATTGCTACATTATCGCTTATTTTCTAATTCGCTGATTGCCACGGGCCTGCCCGATTCGGCAGAGAGGTCTGCCGCAAAGCACACGGCCATAGTCCTGGCAGCGTCATCCAAGTCCGGGAACGGTCGTTTATCGTCAATTATGCAATCGAGAAAATGCGACACTTCGTCCAAAAATGGATGATGGGCAACAGCGGCGCTGTCCGGCAGAATGCAGGGGATCTTCATAAAATTCTTCTGGCCGGGAAAAAGTTTTGGCGCGAAGAGTTCATCATTACGAAGGGTACCCTCAGTTCCATAAATCCCAATGTTGAATCGATACGGCATTTGGGCGTCAAAGCTCGTTGTGCTTCGCCCAATCTTGCCATCCTTGAACTTCACATTAACTGAAATCGTCCCTGGATATTCTATGGGGTTCTCTGTTTTTACATGATATGCACAGACCTGCTCAGCCTCAGTTCGTGCAAACCACCGCAGCGCATCGACGGCGTGGCAGCCGCCGGTCAGAAGTGCAGTTCCGCTCTGCTGCAGGCTCGCATACCATTTCACATCCATCGTCAACCATATCCGATGAAGATAATCGACCTCGACCATAAAGACATTTCCGAAGACCCCTTGCTCGAGCAGCCGGTCGATTGTCAGCAGCAGGGGGTTCCAGCGTAGTACAAAGCTGACGATGGTCTTGACCTTGTTTCTTCTGACAGTCTCCTGTTGCTTTCGTACATCTTCTATTGTCAGCGCTACTGGCTTTTCGATGATAATGTGCTTGCCGGCCTCAGCTGCAGCTACGACGTGTTCAGTGTGTAAATAATGCGGCGTACATACTACCACGATATCCACGTCATCTTGCTCAAGCATCTTGGAGGCGTTGGTTTCGATGGTGCACTGTAAGTCGTAGCGGTTGCGGTATCGTTCTGCATTTGCGCGATTTCGGCTAACCAGTGAACAGACTTGTGAGCGTTCATCCTTCTGAAAGGCTTTTACGTATTCCTCGGCCACCTGACCACAGCCAATAATTGCAGCGCCAAATTTCTTCATATTCTGTTTCCTTTCCTGTTACCGCTATTACCGATGTCTTTGTGAACAGACAGGATTATAATAAGACAAATCGTTAAGAATAGAAGGCAGCATATCGCTCCATTGCATCCATAATTGCCTTTACATTTTCAAGGGGGACATCCGGATAAAGTCCATATATCATCATCAAACCTCCTTCCGGGCTGCCGAGCTTCTCAACCTCTTCTCTGAGCAGGCCATCAATCTGAGCGGGGGAGCCAAAGCGAGTGATTTGTTGCCGGTCTATGTCAATGTCGAGACAGATTCGCCCTTTGAGATTTGCAGCTATCCAGTCAATATCATTCACGAGGTCCTGAAGGTTGAGAACGTCCACTCCGCAGCCCATAAGGTCGCCGGTGAGGTCACGAATGTCACCGTCAGAATGCATGTGCACAAGACAGCCTGCCTTGTGAGCTGGTGCCATCAAGTGTTCGTAGATTGGTTTGATATAGGTCCTGAAGTGCTCCGGCGAAAGCATAGGGCCAACCTGCATCCCCAGGTCTTCAGGATAACATATCATCTCGACGCCCAGGTCAAGGTAGCGCTGCACAATCCCCATACTGAAGGTTTCGACCATTTCGATTAATTTCAAAAGCCTGCTATCGGTGTCTGTCATATCATATAAAAGATTTTCGAACCCTCGCAGGTAACAGAGTCGTTGGAACGTATGGCCATGTTCCAAGCTGCCGACACAGTGTTTTCCCTCTGACCTGGCTTTGAGGATTCTGTCGTTGATTGTTGGCCAATCAATTTCGCCCATGCCGTTGGTTTTAGCTGGATTGGGCGGAGTGAAATGTTCAAAAGCGTTCCAATCTGCCAGCGGGTGGCCCGTTACTGTACCCGTTATACCGTCATCGGTGGTTTCCCAGACGCAACCCCAGGCGTCGGTATAAGGCACGCCGGCACGCTCCCACGGAGCTATCTGGGGCAGTTGTTCTCTTTCCGGATTAAATTCAGCAAACAGGATGCGGTGCTCAGCCATAAGTTCGAGCAGATCATCCGGACGGTAATGATGCCAGCAGGCGGGGTTGATCCAGAAAACAACGGGGATATACTCCGGACGCTCAAATCGGATAGCTCTCAGGGTGTTCTCAGTGATGGTATCGGTAAAATCCATATCAGGGTTACTTAGGAATTCTGCATATAAACGCAGAGCCGGTACGTCGGGCTAAGGCGACCTTATGGTGTTGCCCCGCCGAAAGACGTCCTGTGGACTACGCGCCGACCTCGATTATCTTACCTGACCTGGCGGACTCGTAGCAGGCAGCTAAGATTTTCTGATTGCGCAAGCCAAGCTCTGCGCTGATGAGCGGCTCACGGTCCTCTATAATCGCTTGGCTGAACTCTTCAATCTCGGCCTGATAGGTGTTTACCGGCTGGGGAGCAATAATCGTGCCTTGAGCTTTGGTGCGCGCCTGCTGGGCGTCGTAATCCTTACCCTCTTGCTCCAGAAATGCAACCATCTCGCCGGCAGGTCCCTGGCCGATGGTTCCCCTCGCTAATATCGAGCCCTTTGAGCCGTAAAGTTCGAGTACGTTCTTACTGCTGTTGTCGGGAATGCAGAAAAAGGTGTCAACTGTGGCCATTGCGCCGTTCTCAAAAAACAGCATGGCTACCGCGCTGTCTTCGGATTTGTAATCGTGGACGATGTTATTTGCAAAGCAGCTAACCCTGATGACTTTTCCGAAGAACATCTCCAGCAGGTCGATGCAGTGGCCTCCCATATCAATCAGCGCCCCACCTCCACCGGTGGCGGGGTCCTGGCGCCAGGCACCTTTGATGGGCGGATACCAGCAGGAAAGCTGGGCGCGGGCATAGGTCGGTTTACCGAGCCTGCCTTCTCGGATGAGCTTCAGCGCTTCGGCGTGCTGAGTAACAAAGCGCATCATCAGTGCACAGCCGAGCTTAACCGCCTTCTGCCTGCACGTCTCAATCATTGCTTCCGCCTCGGCAACTGTCATACCCAAAGGCTTCTCACAGAGAACATGTTTGCCGGCTTTGGCGCAGGTTTGAACCTGGCTGCTATGAAGGCCGGCGGGGGTGGCGATGTACACAGCGTCGATATCGGCATCCAGCAGGGCTTCAATGCTCCCTGCCTCCTTGGCGCAGGACTCTTTGGCCACCTCAGCGTTGGCCTGCGCGTTGATATCAAACACCACAGACAATTCGGCATTATCAGCTTTTAAGATACCTTCCGGAATTGTTCTTCTTCGTGCAATTCCGCCTGAGCCAATCACACCCCATTTGATTTTTCTGGACATAGTAAGAATCCTCATTTCCCAAACAGCAGGGGGGGCCGTCCCCTACTTAGAATACGCCTTTATTACCTTAGCCAACGCGTTGCCTATCTGCCGGCAATCTTCCTCCGTGAGCGTTGGAAAAGCGAAGCAGGTAAAAGTATGGCTCTGGTGCCAGA
>CAYGBH010000122.1:0-10460 GCA_964348055.1 uncultured Pirellulales bacterium | reverse complement strand
CATATAATCGCCGCCCGTGACCGCTGTGACGAAACCATCGACCGCATACGCTGCGTGCGGACGAAGCGATACAAGTATATCCGCAACTTTATGCCGGAACGGCCCTACACACAGTTGAACCGCTATAAAGAGCGGTCCTATCCGATGCTGGGTCTGATGAAGGAGCTCCACGCCCAGGGCAAGCTTACGCCCGTTCAGGCCCTGTTTATGGCGCCGCGAAGGCCGGACGAGGAGCTTTACGACCTCCGGAACGACCCGTACGAGATAAACAACCTCGCGGCATCACCAAAATACAAGAAGAGGCTAAAAAAGATGCGGGCAACCTTAGACAAGTGGGTCAAAGACACTTGTGACCAGGGACAGTTTCCGGAAGAATTCAGCGCCATAACGCCGCGCGACAGAGAAAGAATTATCGAGGATGGAAGCTGGCCGAGCAATTGGCCTGCCATTCGGTAAAATAGTGCAGATGAGGCTCAGAACCAACAACCAGCTCGGCAATAGATAACTCGAAGCAGCCATAGAGGTGCTTGATTCCGATGGCGGGACAGAAAGCAGTTTCATCTTAACTTAATAGGTACGCCTTTATCACGGGCTTGGTCTATGAACGATTTAAATTCTTCTAATAGCACCTGCATTTGCTGAGTATTTTCAAGCAGATTTTCGTAAAATCGTCCGTCGTTGATGAGCCTAGCAGCGGTACCTTGTCCGCTGTCTACTTTCTCCAGGATTAGCCGTAACTTCGATGTCGCTTTGCTTAATTCTTCGCTCGTATCCACGACAGCAGCAACGATTGTCTCTGCTTTGGCATCAGCATTCTTCAAAGTTGATGTCCCGGCAACAGCAAATTTTTGGAATTCTTCTATCGTCTGCTTAGCCTGCTCTGACGCCTCAGCAAGATTAGCCAAAGTTTTCTTTATGTTCTCTTTATTCTCCGTGCCGCCAATAATATCGTTGGCGTTATTGAGAAGAGCTTCGAAGCTTTCAACCAACTCGTCCAGTTTCTTCTGGCTTTCTTCCGGGAAAAACTCACTGGTCATACCGGTCGAGCCCTGTAGCCATATTTTGTCCACCAAAAATTTCGTTTCCGGCCGGTTCGGATCAAGCTGAATCAGGGGTTCTCCAGGGCGCTGTTTAAGTTCAATATAACTACTTCCCAACCCCCGCGTCATTAGTTTCACCTCAATGTTGGAGGGAATATCGACGTATCTTTTGTCAATAGCAAGAACAACTACCGTTTGATAATACTTCAGTCCGGTCTCCTTGCCATCGTGTATCTCCGGACGTATCTCAGGAGGCGCAATAGCTGTCACTCTGCCGATTTGAAAGCCGCAAAATCGCACCGGCGTATCTCTCTGTACTCCCGGCGCTGTTGGGAATTGAACGAACACCTCAATAGAACCGAATTTGGTGACAACCGTGGGCAAATCGCCGAACTTAAATATCAGCCATACAAGCGCACACAAACCTACTATCACAAAAATTCCCACAATAATATTGCGCTTTCTTTGGATGGTTTCATAGTCGCTCACTGTTTGCTTCCTTTCAAATCGCCGCGTCCTTCAAGAAACAATTCCCTTATAGCACGCAAAGGATAGCCGCTGTCGTTAAGTTTCTTTATCAGCTTAATTCGCCCTATACTCTTTTCATCAAACAGCCGTCTGCGACTCGGCGTAACCTCTGTGGGCTTGAGCAGCCCGACCATAATGTAATATCGCAAAGATTCGGGGGAAATGCCAGCTTTTTTTGCGGCTGCACTTACCGATAATAATTTGCCTTTTTCAGTCAAGGTTTATCCCATGAATCAGTTTACAATTAATTATCGACTATTTATTATTGATTTCTCCAAGTGGTCAACTGTCTTTTCTTACACTCTTTATACCATTTTTTAGCCGATTTTCCCAAGCACGTCAGCGGCCAGAGCCAAAAACGAGGCCTTTACCTGCTCAAATGTCGGCTGGATTCGCCTCCCCCGCCTATTAGGCGTCAAACCGCGGTCCGCAGGACGCCTTGAGGCGGGGCGGGACCCTTGAGGTTCAATCATAACCAAATAATCGAAGCCGATCGGAATCCGGTCCTGGCTTTGCCGAAAGGCTTCCCGCAGCAGCCGCTTCAACCGATTACGCACTATTGCACCGCCACAGGATTTACTCACAGATACACCCAATCGCGGATAACCACAATCGTTTTCTGCCATATAGAGCGTAAGCAACCCATTGCTCACACGCAGTCCACGAGTCAAGACGGCTTTGAACTGCTGGCTGCCGACAAGCCTTTTCTTTTTCGGAAAAGAGAACCGCTTCATAATTAACAGTTCGAGGTTCATTGTTCCTGGTTCATAGCTCATAGCTGACAGTTCTTGAAGACTATGAACTCATAACTATGAACCTGTTTTTAACCTGTTGCCACGGCCATTTCATCCGCCGTTTTACGTCTGTGCAAAACTTCAGCACTTATCTTGCGCAGCGTCTTGCGATAGTCCAAAACGCCGACAAGCTGGTCACTTCCGTCACTCGGGACCACAGGTATACTTTCCAAATCATAGCGTCTCATCTGCTCTATTGCCTCTTCGAGCGGCTTATTCGGCGTTGTCTTGTCCCGTACAGGCTCGGCAACATCACAGGCCAGCAGCCAGCCGGCAAATTCCCTGTTGGCAAACATCTCTTTAATATCGGGGATAGTAATTATACCTGTAATTCGAGATTGAGCATCAATAACCGGATAATAAACACTCTCACTGGTGCTAAAAACTTCAAGAATCTGCTGAAGTGAGAGGTCCTGTGCAATGCTGGTCGGCTCGGTATCCATAACATCCTTAACTTTATACGTCTTTATGAGGTCTTCCTCGGTAACGTTCATTCCCACTTCGCCTGCCTTTTTGACACCTACTTTAACCAGCACAGGCCCGACTATTTCCATCAAAAACGTCGCTGTCATAACCACCATAATAATCGTATGACCAAGTTCTGCGTTAAACTGCTGGCCAGCCAGGATAGCAAGACCAATGGCCACACCTGCCTGGGGAAGCAGACAAATACCAAGGTATTTTCGAACCACAGCCGGTGCGCCAGAATGCCTTGCACCAAACCACGAACCGGCCATCTTGCCCGCTGCTCTAAAGAGAATATACACTATTATCATAGTCACCATCCAGGGACCAATCCTGCCAAATTCCATATGGGCGCCAGCCAAAACAAAAAACGAAACATAAATCGGCGGAGAAAACTTCTCGACAAGCTCAAATGTGCCCTTGCTCTGACGAGGCATCAAGTTGGCAATCGTTATACCCAGCGCCATAGCAGGCAAAATCGGGTCAATTCTCGGTATCATTGAGATGCCGACAACAAGCAAAAGAGAAGCGAGGGCAAATTCCAGAATCTTATCCTCGGCTCTGACAAACCTTAAGAGAAAATAGAGTAACACGCCCGCTAAGAATCCCAACACTATTGCACCGACAATTTCGGCCAATAGCAGAAGCGTAGTGCTCAAAACTCCGGTTTGTCCTGTGCCCATAAGCGCCTTTGCCCCTGATGCCGCGCCGCGGTACAGCAGCAGCGCCAGAGCATCATCAAGTGCCACTATAGCCAAAACAGCCGCTGTCAAAGGCCCTCTTGTCTTGTACTCCCATAAAACATTTACCGTCGCTGCCGGCGCAGTAGCAGAGGCAATAGCACCAAGCACAAGGCCTGTCGCAACCGAAGCTAACATATCAAACCCAAACAAGCGCATCGCTACTGCGGTAACAACCGCCACCAACAAGAAAGCCCCTATTCCCTGTGAGAGAAGAATGATAAAAAATTGCTTGCCGTATTTCTTAAAGACATCAGCTCGAAGTTCCGCACCAATCATAAATCCTATAAGACCCAGTGCGAACATTGTGAACGGCTCAAGAGAGTTGATGGTCTCTGGAGTTATTAAACCAAAGACATCACCCAAAAGTACTCCAACAATAATACAACCGACGACCTGAGGAATGTGCAACTTTTGAAAAATACGGGCACCAAACGCACCGCCCAAGATAACCAGCCCAAACAACAGGGCTAAATTCAAATGGCTAAAAGCATCGGTACTCGCATTAACAAGCGAATGAACCATAGTAACCCTATCTTGTAGATTTATTAAAATTACGCATTTTGGGCACTATGCATACTATCGGCTTTCTGCTGCCGTGACAACACTTCCGCACTGAGCGACCGGCTAACTGCTCGACGGTTCAAAACACCAATAAATCTGTCATCTTCATTTGAAGCTACAACCGGAAGATATTCTACATCGAGCCGCCTGGCCCTTTCCAACGCCTCCGACAACGCTATATCCGGCGTCACCTTAGCAATAACCGGCTCCATAACATCAAGTGCCACAAGCCAATCGTTCAGCTCCTGCGTTGCAAAAGTATTCCTGATACCATCAAGCGTAACGGCACCTATGACCTTGTTATCATTGTCAACAACAGAATAATAAAAGCTGTCGGTACTGCTGACTATCTTGATAATTTCGCTCAGGGACATGCCGGCTGAAATAACCGGCACCTTCGCATCCATCACATCGGCAACATTGTAAGTGGCTATAAGGTCTTCTTCGGTAATATTAAGCCCTACCTCACCGGCTCTTGTAACACCTACCTTGACAAACATCGGACCAAATATTTCCACCACAAAGGTCGTTGTCATCACAATAGCAATAATTGCATGCCCAATCTGCCCGGTAAGCAATTGGCTGGATATGATTGCCAGGCCTATCGCAACGCCTGCCTGACTCAGCAGGCAAAGTCCGAGGTATCTGCGAACCACATCGGGTGCTTTGGACACTCTGGCACCAAACCAGGAGCCAAACGCTTTGCCGGCCGTTCTGCCAACAAGATAAACCAGAACCATTACAATCATCCATCCGGTTATTTCACCGATAATAATATGAGCACCGGACAAAACGAAAAACAGAACGTAAATCGGCGGCGCAAATTTTTCTATAAGCTCAAAGGTGCTTTGCCTTCCGAGTGCGGCAAGGTTGGCAATGGTCACCCCAAGCGTCATTGCTGCAAGAATTGGGCCGACCTTTAGTGCTATTGACAGGCCGATGACAAGTAACACAGAGGAAACTGTAAAAGCAAGGGCCTTGTCCGGCTCTTTGATGTATCTGAGGATAAAACTGAGCAATAACCCGGCAAGCACTCCTAAAATTACGGCTCCTATGATCTCAAAAACAGCCATCAGGATAATAGTCCACATCGAGCCGTTTGTTTCGCCAAGAAAAACAACAGCAATGCTCGATGCAAAACTGTAAAGCAACAGCGAAAGGCCATCGTCGAGAGCAACAATTGCCAGAACAGTCGACGTTAGTGGGCCGCGAGTCTTATATTCCCACAGAACGTTCACAGTGGCAGCCGGTGCGGTCGCCGAAGCGATTGCCCCGAGGACAAGCGCCATTGCAACTGAAGTGCGGAGATTACCGGTGAAATACCAGGCTACAAATCCAGCAAAGACAGCTACGAGGATGAATGCCGCTATCCCTTCGGAGCAGAGAATAACAAAGAATTGCTTACCATATTTGTTGAAAACGTCGCGTCTCAATTCGCCGCCTATCATAAAACCGATGATGCCGAGGGCGAACATATTAAACGACGAGAGAGTTTCTACAGTATCACGCCCGATGAGATTCAGGCCCGACTCTCCTATAATCAAACCTATGACAACGTAGCCCACCACCTGTGGGATACGAATTTTTTGAAAGACCCGGGCACCCGCTGTTCCAAAAAATATGGCCAGCCCCATCAGCAAAATAATATTGAGATGCTCAATACCCTGAGCCAATATTCTGCCTGACAATTCACTCATTTCCCAAAATCCGTTTTGTCAAACGACCTCTGCCTAGCGCCCTTAAGCCAAAGAACGCCGGGCATTGTCCGTCAGCTATCAAAGTCAGAAGAAAATACCAGCCGAAAACAACCGCTCTTGGAAGTCTTATTTTTCGTCGACCGTGATACCGGGCCAATCATCTGTACGGAACGGAGAAGCCGGCAAATCTTCCTTGTTATACAAATTGCATACAGGATTGTCCGCCCAGGCATACCGCACGGCAACAGGCTCGGAAACTTCGTCACAACCAACTACAACCCCGTCACCAACTATCTTTGCATCGGCCCAAACGAATTTGCGGTCCGCCCCTGCAATAGCAAAACCTTTCAATGCCCTACCCCCGCCGGCAACAAGTCTACTGCCAACGTGACCAAAATTCAGAATAATCTTATCGACCTCGACTTTCATCGATTTGTAGATAGGCCCGGAATAAACCAGCTTTTTCCCATAGCTCCCGGCCAAAGCCCATAACGCCAGACGCTTACCAACGTCCTGCTTGTTCTTCGGATGAATATCGTCGGCCTCTCCGATGTCTATGATTACTGCCATCCCCGTATTGGGCAAAGCCAACGTCATTAGCTGGGCCTCTCGCAGCTCCGCCAAGGCACTATCAGCCGGCTCAGGATTCACAGCTCTGAAATTAGGTAACTGCACGAAAAGGAAAGGAAAATTACCCTGCCCCCAATCGCTGCGCCAGTTCTTAATCATCGCAGGAAAGAGTTTGCGATACTGATAAGCCCTGCTGACGTTCGCTTCACCCTGGTACCATATCGCCCCCTGAATCCCGTACGGAATCAGAGGAGCAATCATGGCATTATACAAACCTCCCGGTGAGTGATGATGTCCCGGCCCTAATGGTGCACGCGGCTGCCGAGGCGGTTCCTTTCCCTCTGCCCTGGCCTGTTTAACAACTTCTTTCCATTGGGCAACCTTCTGCTCATGTTCGATCTTTGCCTGCGGGTACCTCGCAACCGCATCAGCATATCGCTTCAAAATAGGTGCAAAATCCGTATCCTTCTCAAGTATCTCTCGTCTCGTCCATGCCTCGGCCGGGGTTCCGCCCCACGATGTATGAATTAAGCCGACCGGAACGTCAAGTTTTTTGTGAAGCTCTCTGCCGAAATAGTAGGCCACCGCTGAAAAATTCCGAATCGTCTCGGGGCTGCACGATGTCCAGCTGCCCACACAATCAGACTGCGGCTGCTCAGTCGCCTTACGCTCAACCGTGAACAGCCGAATATTCGGATAATGGGACACGGCAATCTCCAGCTCAGCATTAGCTGAAGAGCCCACCGACATAGCCATATTTGATTGGCCCGAACAGACCCAGACCTCGCCGACCAGAATATTTTTAATTGTTATCGTATTTTTGCCGCTGAGAGTCATTTCGTACGGCCCACCAGCCTTGGGCGATTTCATTTCAAACTTCCATTTACCGTTCCCGTCCGCCTTAACGGCCCACTTCATACTGCGCCAACTGACGCTGACCATAACCTCTTCACCGGGCTCCGCCCAGCCCCAGACAGGCGCTTTTCTGTCCCGCTGCAAAACCATATTGTCACTTATTACCGCAGGCAGCCTGACATCAGCAAAAGATGCGCACGTACTTACCAACAGCAAAAGCAGACAAAAAACTAAAAAGACCGGCTCGCTAAAACACATTCTCCTGTAATTCATCTTTCAACTCCTTCTAAAAAAATAGTGAACATTAAGTCATAGATGATAAACAATAAATAATGGAAATTCAACTGACATTTTCCAGTGCTAAACGCCAGGTCCAACAAGACGCTAAAATGGTGCTTGCATGGTCAATCCGATGTGCTAAATTAGCACAAAAAGCTCAGCCTTAATGCCTCTGGTCTGCCAAGTGCGAGCTAAAAGAATAATGTCAGATAAACCATATAGAAAGGCGATAAAGTAATGTTAAAGTCAGTATCTATTATCGTTATGACGATGGGGATTTCTTCAATCCAGGCCGTCGAACCTTTTCGTCTTGTCTTCGCCGATGTTGAACGAAATATTTACGCCGAGACCTCGCGCATCACAAATCGTGACATCACGCCGGAATGCCCCATCCCCTGGTTAGTGCACAAATATGTGCTTCACGTCGGCAAACAGGAAGGCGTCGAGGTCATCGATGTCGACAACGGCAAGCTTTGCTTCAGAGTAATACCTACGCGCGGGATGTCCATTGCGCAAGTGTTGATGGGTGATCTGCGTCTTGGTTGGGACTCGCCAGTGAAAGGATTGGTCCACCCGAAATACATCAACCTGCACACACGTCAGGGTCTCGGCTGGCTCGAAGGCTTTAACGAATGGATGGTCCGGTGTGGCCTGGAGTTTTTCGGCGCGCCCGGGACTGACGAGTTCATTGACAACACCGGCAACAAAGCAAAAATGGATTTAACTTTGCATGGAAAGATTGGGAATACTCCCGCCTCACAGGTGGAAGTGGTTATCGAGCGCCGGCGGCCCTACACTATCCGAATACGCGGCAGGGTGGATGAGACCTGCATGCATGGGCCGAAGCTCGAACTGTGGACGCAGATTATAACTGTGCCGGGCTCGGACAGCTTCCAAATCTCGGACAAGATAACCAACAATAGCGCCCTCGAACAAGAATTCGGCGTCCTTTACCACGCGAACTACGGCAAGCCTCTGATGGAAAAAGGCGCACGGTTCGTTGCGCCTGTACGTCAGGTGACACCGATTAACGAACATTCAGCATCGGGGGTCTCAACCTACAATCTCTATCGCGGTCCGACGCCGGGACTCGCCGAACAAGTCTATTGTATGGCCCTTTGGGCTGATAAAAGCGACAACACCAAGGTCATGCTCCGCAACGCCGCAGCCGATAGGGCCGTCTCTATGGCCTTTTCGACCAAGCAGCTACCTTTCTTTACGCTTTGGAAAAACCCGGTCGCTTTGGAAGATGGATATGTAACAGGCCTCGAACCAGGTACCGGCTTCTCTCGCAATAGGGCAATTGAGCGAAAGTTCGGCCGCGTCCCGAAACTTGCGCCGCATCAAAGCCGCTCTTTCACAATTGATTTTACGCTTCACGTTGGCAAAGAGCAGGTCGAAGCCGTTGCGCATGAAATAGCTCAAATCCAGTCCGGCCGGAAAACTCACGTAGACAAAGAACCATTACCAGTGCAATAAAAACGGGAGCACTATACGGTCAGCGCAAATCCCGAACCACGAAGGTTCAGGGCAAACTCACCTTAAAAATGGTATTACCCCCCGTTCTTGCTTTCGCCTGCCCCCCCACTCTTGCTTTCGCAAGAAAGCGTGGGGGCGGGCAAGAAAGCACGCAGGTTGCTGAAAATCATAAAATCATGAACTTTGGTTTTGATGTCATAGTATAAAAAATGTATATTGATAATATCGAACTGAAATTTCTCAGGAGAAACACAAAATGTCCGAAATAAAAGAACAACGCCGCCTTGGACGACTCATTATCATTTTCGCACTTATGTCCGCCTTGATAATAATCGGGACAGGATGCAAAAAGAGACCTGCTGAGCCAGCCCACACCGAGCAGCTTCAGCATGAACCGGCACAATCCGAACCAGTTGCCCAACCCCCCAGCGAACCTGCAAACATAGACCCCCAACCGGCCGCGGGTGACCAGGTGAGTCTAAACGACATCATCAGGGCTGCAAGAACCTGGATGCCCGCTTACACACACTGGTATGGCAAACCGGCACCGGACTTTACTTTAGCTGACCTGGCCGGTAAAGAACATAAACTGAGCGACTACCGCGGCAAAAATGTTTTACTTGTCTTCTGGGCAACCTGGTGCCCACCCTGTCGAAAGGAAATCCCAGGCCTCATCGAACTAAGACAAACCGTCGGCGAGGACAAATTGGCAATGCTGGCCATATCAAACGAAAAACTGGATTTGGTGAAAAATTTCGTCGCCCAGGCAAAAATCAACTACACGGTTTTAACCGACACCGGTACTCTACCAGGCCCATATAACACCATAAATTCCATTCCCTGCAGTTTCTTTATCAACCCGGAGGGCAAAATAAAGCTCGCTACTTCCGGCCTAATATCGTTCGGTGAAATCAAGGCCATACTCCAGGCACCATAACAACAATAGCCTCAGCCAGGGACGATCCAGAGCATCTCCATCTACCATGAAGGCGGCACGGGCAATTTGCTGCTGGGTGTGTATACCGACAGCAACGGCCTGCCCGATACCCGTATTGCCGTAACGCAATCAACGCCGATTAACGCCAATGCCGGCTGGCAGACAGTAGCGCTGACCAGCTCACTCGGTGTGGGAGAAGGCCAGACTGTCTGGCTGGCCTGGGTCTTTGAGAACAACCCGGGCATTCGATACAAATCAGGTACTCCGGGGCGGGCCAATTCTACGCAAGGCTGGTCAGGAGGCATGCCGGAGTCCTTCGGCTCGAGTACCACCGATAACTACATATACTCCATCTATGCGACCTATACCACGGCAGAGCAGGCCCCAGAACTCGTCGGCAATCCCTATATGTTCACCGGCCGGCGATTCGATATTGAAACAGGTCTTTACTACTACCGTGCCAGGTGTTATAATCCACATATCGGCCGGTTTATGCAGACCGACCCGGTCGG
>CAYGBH010000121.1:0-10530 GCA_964348055.1 uncultured Pirellulales bacterium | reverse complement strand
TGCCGGGATTTAACTTCGCTGATGAGCATGGCAGAGCTGCAGCCAGGCGGCTGATTAACCAGATAAGAACCGTTGAGTTGCTTGTTCTGGTGGTGCGGGCTTTTGAAAATCCGGCGGTGCCGGCTTATCGAAACAGTGTAAATCCAGCCAGGGATTTAGCCGAGCTGCAGACCGAGTTGCTGCTTGCCGATTTAGAGCTTGTAGCCACGCGAATCGAGAAACTCGAAAAGCAAGTCCATAAACCCACTAAAACGCAGGCACATGATAAGGCGGAATTGGACCTGCAAAAGAAATTGCAAGAGGCAATCGAATCAGAAAAACCGATTAGCTCGGCTGTTGAGACTGATGCCGAACGCGAAATGATTAAGTCCCTCGGATTCCTGACCTTGAAACCAATTGCAGTTGCGGTAAATGTCGGCGAGGACCGGTTGGACGAGATGTTCGATTTTTCTGACCGTGTTGATGACACTGTGCCCGTTATTACAATTTCTGCCAAGCTGGAATATGAATTGGCACAATTAGATGCTGACAGCAGGGCGGAATTTATGGCTGATTTGGGTATTACCGAACCGGCAGCAGGTAAGTTTGTCAAAAGCTGCTATTCGGCGCTGGGTTTGGTCAGCTTTCTCACGGTTGTCTCGAATGAGTTGCGTGCCTGGCCCATAAAACAGGGCACCATAGCACTGGATGCGGCCGGTAAAGTGCACACAGACATTAAGCGGGGTTTCATTAGAGCGGAAACCTTTGCCTTTAACGACCTCAAAGCCCTTGGCAGCGAAAAGGCCCTCAAAGCAGCCGGTAAAATCCGGCTCGAAGGAAAAGATTACGTCGTTCAGGACGGCGACATTATTAATTTCAGATTTAATGTTTAGCTTGATAAAGCTTGAAGGCGATATTTGTGAAGCGATTCCTAAAGCTGTACTTTCCGGGTTTCATAGCGATATTAGCAGCGCTTTTAGTTTTGTTCTGTCTGGATTCCAAAAATTCAGATACTTCCCAGGCGTACACTTATGAAATTATCAATACCTTTCCTCACGACCAAAAAGCTTTCACACAGGGGCTGGTTTTCGAAGATGGTGTTTTGTATGAGGGAACAGGCCTTCCCGGACGTTCGACATTGCGCAAAGTCGAATTAGAAACGGGCAACATTTTGAAAATGCACAAACTATCACCCGAATTCTTCGGCGAAGGTATCACTGTTTACAGAAACAACATCATTCAACTGACGTATCAAGAAAACGTCGGCTTTGTTTACGATAAAGACACCTTTGAGCTGTTGCGAAAATTCAATTACTCAACCGAGGGCTGGGGCATTACACACAACGGCACGCACTTGATTATGAGTGACGGAACGCCAACATTGTATTTCCTGGACCCTGAAACGTTTGAGCAGGTCAGACGGATTAGAGTATATGACCGCAATGGTCCCGTTTCGAGGCTTAATGAGCTCGAATACGTTGAAGGCCAAATCTATGCCAACATCTGGGGTATCGAACGCATCGCCAGAATTGCGCCAGAGACGGGCCGGGTGACCGGCTGGATAGATATGAAGGGGCTCTTAGCTCGGCAGGACTACGCTGAGTACGGGGATGTTCTCAACGGTATTGCGTACGACCAGAAAAGTGGACGGTTATTTGTAACCGGAAAGTTTTGGCCGAAACTCTTTGAGATAAAGCTGATTCCCGCAAAATAGTTGTGGCGGAAAATATGTGTGTTTGTTATAAGAAAGCGATATTTTGCCGTTGAGACGAGTAAGACTCACTTTGCAATACCAATCTGCTGTATACTTTTCTTCTGGAGAGAGCCTATGAAGGCTGTTGTGCTAACGAGCTTGAGACAAATGGAGCTTAGGGATGTGCCGGAGCCGAGTCTGAAAAGAGAAACGGATGTTCTACTAAGAATCGAAAAGGTAGGCATCTGCGGTTCCGATGTGCACTACTATGAGATGGGCAGAATCGGCTCGCAAATTGTTGAGTATCCCTTCATAATAGGCCACGAATGCTCCGCGACGGTAAAAGCCATCGGTGGTTCAGTCGACCGTGTCAAAGTCGGCGACGAGGTAGTGGTGGACCCTGCCGCATCGTGCCATCAGTGCGACCAGTGCACCCAGGGCAGAGAGAACACCTGTCATAATGTGCGTTTTCTTGGCGCGCCGGGAGAGGGTGGCGGCTGTTTATGTGAGTTTCTTGTTATGCCGCAGGAGTGCTGCTTTCCGACTAACGGGACGATTACACTTGAACAGGCAGCTTTGTGTGAACCGTTGTCTATAGGCGTTTATGCCGTCAAAAGGGCTCAGTTGCCAAAGGCTGCCGACGTGGCGATTCTCGGTGCAGGGCCAATCGGCCTAAGCTGTCTGCTCAACGTCAATGTTGAAAATGTGAACGCCTGCTATATGACAGAGAAGATTGACGAGCGTGTGGAAGGCGCAAGGCAGGGCGGTGCGACCTGGGTCGGCAACCCGAATAAACAGGACGTAGTCAAAGAAATTCTTCAGCAACAGCCCGCTGGGATGGACGTTGTTTTCGAATGTGCCGGCCAGCAGGAGGCAATCGACCAGGGCATTGAGCTGCTCAAACCTGGTGGAAAGTTCGTACTTATCGGCAGTCCCCGTACAGACAGAGTCTCTTTCGATATCGACAGAATACGCAGAAAAGAAATTACCATCGTAAATATCAGAAGACAGAACAAATGCACACAGACCGCTATCGATATAATAGCTTCCGGCAAAGTCAATGCTGAATTTATGATAACCCATCGTTTCGGGCTTGAAGAGACTAAGAAAGCGTTCGACCTGGTGGCTGGCTATCATGATGGCATAATCAAAGCTATGATTAGTCTGTAAATTTGCAAAAGAATCAATTTTTTGGAGTTTAAACCAGATGAGCTGGCTTGATTTGGAAGGAAAGGTCGCAATCGTTACAGGAGGAGCTTCCGGAGTTGGCAGGGCTGTCTGCGAGGGATTGGCCGAGGTTGGTGCGAAGGTTGTTGTGGCCGATGTGAATGATGAAGGTGCTCAGCAGACAGTCACGGAATTGAAAGATAAATTCGGCGGTGAGCATATTTCGACGATGACGGATGTGACAAACAAAGCAAGTGTTGACGCTATGATTCAGGCGGTTCTTGACGCTTTTGGCCGAATTGATATTCTAGTCAACAATGCAGGCATTAATGTACCCCGGCTGCTTGTTGACCCGGCGGGAAAAGAGGAGCTGACCGAGGAGATTTGGGACAGGGTCGTTTCGATCAATCAAAAAGGAGTTTTCCTGTGTGCTCAGGCGGCTGCACGGGTAATGGTCAATTCGGGCGGTGGTGGTGTTATTATCAATATGGCTTCGGAGTCCGGTTCGGAGGGGTCCGAAGGTCAAAGTGTCTATGCTGCCACAAAGGCCGCCGTTTACAATCTGACACGTTCCTGGGCAAAGGAGCTCGGCAGACACAACATCCGTGTTGTCGGCGTTGCCCCGGGGATATTGGAAGCTACCGCTTTGCGGTCCGAGGAGTACGAAAGAGCGCTGGCCTATACGCGGGGGATTACCGTCGAAGAGCTGCGTAACCGCTATAAAAAAGCTTCCATCCCGCTGGGAAGAAGTGGTAAATTGTGCGAAATCGCCGATACTGTCTGCTTTTTGGCTTCTGAGCGTGCCGGTTATATTCACGGCACTATAATTAACATTTCAGGCGGCAAGACCAGGGCATAAGCCGCAACTGGCACAGCAATATGCTTGAGCCAATAATAGAATTTTAGACCTGTGAAAAAAGCAAGTATCATCAGCATAGGCAATGAGTTGCTCAGTGGTCAGACCGTGAGCACCAACGCCTCTTATCTGAGTGAAAGACTACTTTCTATTGGCATACCTGTTGTCAGCTCTTATACTATCGGAGACGATATAGATGCAATTGTACGGTCATTTAATCTGGCAAGTAGCGACGCTGAGTTGGTTTTAGCGACCGGTGGACTGGGGCCGACTGACGATGATGTGACCCGCCGGGCATTGGCAAAATTCCTCGGTGTCGAATTGCAATTGCAGAACGAACTTTTGCAAAAGATACAGAATTTTTTCACTAATCGAAATTTGCAGATGTCCGAAAAGAATAAAATTCAGGCATACATACCTGCCGGCGCAAAGGCACTTGTAAACAGTTTTGGCACGGCACCGGGTATTATGGCCGAAGTGAACGGTAAATTGCTTGTTGCTTTGCCGGGCGTGCCATCGGAAATGAAGCATATGTTTGAAGAATCGGTTCTGCCAGAGCTGCAGCGCTTAGCAGGCGGACAGGCTGTGGTAGTGCGAAAACTAAGATGCTTCGGAACAGGTGAATCAAACATTGCTGAATTGCTCGGCCCGCTTATGCAAAGAGGAAGGAATCCATTGATCAACTGCACTGCCAAACATGGTATAATCACCCTGACAATTAACGCGACCGCAGAAGATAAAGATACAGCACGACAAATGGCTGAAAAAGATGTAAAATCTCTGCGTGGTAGGCTTGGAAAGCTGGTTTACGGCACGGAGGAACAGACTTTGGCCGAGGTGGTGGGCAAAAAATTATCGCATCAAAAAAAGACAATCGCTGTAGCTGAATCCTGTACAGGCGGCTGTTTAGCCAAGCTGCTAACTGACATCCCCGGAGCAAGCGGATATTTCACCCATGGTTGGGTTACTTACAGCAACGGCGCTAAGACCAGCGAACTTGGCGTAGGAGCCGATTTAATCGAAAAATACGGGTCTGTCAGCGAGCAAGTCGCCTGTGCTATGGCCCAGGGAGCCAGAAAAAAAGCCCGAACAGATTTTGCAATTGGTATAACCGGCATAGCCGGCCCAAGCGGCGCAACCGAACAAAAACCCGTCGGATTGGTATATATTAGTGTGGATTCCGATAATGAATGTGAAAGCAAACGCTGCCTTTTCTCTCACGATAGGGCTTTCATACGCCTTCGAGCGGCGCAAACTGCTCTAAACATGCTGCGCTTAAAATTGGATGGTTGACTAACTGTGTTGTAGATGGTATAATTACTATTACTGAGTTGGGCAGAATTCTGAGGAGAATATGGCGAAGCAGCGCAAACATTTGGGCGAAATACTCTACAAAGCTGGGCTGGTAGAGAAGCAACCCCTTCTCGAAGCAATTAAGGCTTCGAAGAGCAATAATAAACGGCTTGGCCAGGTATTGCTCGACCAGGGCCTGATAGACGAAGAAACTTTGACAAAGGCAATCGCTAAGCAGTTTGGGCTGGAATACATAAATCTGGATACAACTCTCATCCCCTCCGATGCAACCAAGTTTATTCCGCAAGAGCTCATAAGAAGGCATAATGTTCTGCCTCTGGGTATGGATAACGGAAAATTGAGGGTGATTATTAGTGACCCATTGGACCTGGAGATGATGGACGCAATTCGGTTTCGCTTGAATACCGAGCTGGAGTGCTGTCTTGCAAACCCTGCGAAAATTCGTTCTTACATCCAGGAGTCTTTCAACCAGGTAAAAAAGGAGGAAGGAGACAGACTAAAGCATAGCATCGACGCCACTGCTGCTGAACTTGCCGAGGTCGGTAATGCGTTACAAGCAGAAATGCTTCGGGCCCAAGCTAGCGGCGAGGATGATAGCGCACCCATTATCAGATTGGTAAACCTGATAATAGATAATGCCTTTTATATGCGGGCCAGCGATATACACATTGAGCCAATGGCAGATAGAGTACGTGTGCGATACCGTATCGATGGTGTCTGTCTGGAAAGGGATAATATTCCAAAGAGCATGCAGGCGCCGCTGGTTACACGCTTCAAAATCCTCTCAGGTATGGATATTGCCGAAAAAAGACTGCCCCAGGATGGTCGTATTAAACGTGTGATAGGAGGAATGGACATCGATTTCCGTGTCTCGTCTCTGCCGGGAAACCACGGCCCAAGTGTGGTGCTGCGAATCTTACGTCCGGATGCCGTTAATATCGGTATCGAATCGCTGGGCTTCGAGCAGGACAATTATGAGCAATTCCAGAAGATAATCAAAAGACCGAATGGCATCTTTTTGGTTACAGGCCCCACTGGAAGCGGCAAAACCACAACGTTGTATGCCGCTTTACAGGAGCTTAACAAGCCTGACAAGAAAATCATCACCGCCGAGGACCCCGTCGAATACAGCTTCGACGGAATGAATCAGTGCCAGGTCAAAGAGGAAATCGAATTGACCTTTGACAGGATTCTAAGAGCAATGTTGCGACAGGCGCCGAATATAATACTCGTCGGCGAAATCCGTGACGGTGTTGTCGCTGATATCGCAATTCAGGCCGCACTTACAGGACACTTGGTTTTCAGCACTTTGCATACAAATGACGCCCCAAGCGCAATTACACGTCTGATAGATATGGGTGTTAAGCCGTTTCTCGTAGCCAGTTCAATACAGGCCATCATGGCACAGAGGCTTATAAGAGTCATTTGCAAAAAGTGCAAAGTAGTTGATGAAAATCCAGACTCTCGTCATTTGCACGCGCTTGGCATTGCCCCAGAGGATATCGAAAAACATCCCATCTACAAAGGAATGGGATGTAGTCAGTGCCAGGATACCGGTTATAAAGGCCGACTCGCCATATTTGAGATGTTTGAAATGAACAGCGAGCTGAGGGAGCTGGCTTTTTCAAAGGCACCTGCTACTGAGTTGAGAAAAGCAGCGAAAGCGAGCGGAATGAGAACACTGATGGAAGACGGCAAAATCAAAATATTTAAAGGAATAACGACACCAGCTGAAGTGGTCAGAATAACCCAGACCGAAGGTGCGGTGATAGATTAGACGAAATATAGTTATCGAGGATTCTTAAATGGCAACACTCAATATGGACAGATTACTGCACGCCTGTGTCACCCAGGGCGCCTCGGATATACATCTTGTAACCGGCCGACCGCCCGTGTTGAGGATAGACGGCCGGCTTAGATCTCTGGAAACCAAGGTTCTCGAACCTGATGATACTATGGCTTTAATGAAAAGCATCACGCCTGACCGAAATCAACAGGAGATTCAGGAAGAGGGTGGAACCGACTTTGGTTTTGCCTTTGCCGATAAAGGCAGGTTTCGCGTCTCTATTTTTCGGCAGAGAGGTGATATTAGCCTGGTATTACGTCTTATTCCATCCAAAATTATGACTTTTGAGGAAATAGGACTGCCCAAGATTTGTTCTGCTTTGTGCCGCAGGCCGCGAGGGCTGTTCTTGGTTACAGGGCCAACCGGATGTGGCAAAACTACCACCCTGGCAACTATGATAAACTATATTAACGAAAACTTTGACCGCCATATTATAACCATTGAGGAACCGATAGAATACTATCACGCGCATAAAAAATCTATTGTTAACCAGCGGGCAGTCGGTGTTGATGTCCCCAGTTTTGGCGAGGCGTTAAGACGCGTCTTAAGAATGGACCCCGACGTGATTCTGGTAGGCGAATTGCGAGACCTCGAAACAATCGAGTCAGCCGTTAGAGCTGCTGAAACCGGCCATCTGGTTTTTAGCACAGTGCATACGACAAGTGCCGCAGGAACGGTTACCAGATTGATCGACGTGTTTCCCGTGGACCAGCAGGAACAGATTCGCATTCAGTTGAGCAGCAATCTGATAGCCGTTCTCAGTCAGGTCCTTTGTCCTCTTGCTGCTGGCAGAGGAAGGATTGCAGCTTATGAGTTTATGGTTGTAACACCAGCCATTTCTAATCTTATCCGTGAGAACAAGACTTACCGTATCGATTCCAGCATTCAAACGGGCAAAAAGCTTGGAATGCAACTTCTTGATGAGCACCTCTGGAGACTTTATGATACTGGTATAGTCTCGCTGGAGGAAATGATCGACAAAAGCCGTCAGCCGGGCGCATTGCAGGATAAGGCTGTGGAGAAAATGAACGCAATGAAGGGCAAAAAAGCAAGGAGAAAAGAAAAGATGAAGGAAATGGAGGACATAGGACCGATTCTAAGGGCCTAAATTGGAAGAAACACAGGATGGATTTTGCAGTACCCACCGAAAAATGAACTAAAAATGGCATTTTCCACTTTTGAACATGTAAGGAGGAGTTTTTTAAGCTCTCATTAAGAATATAAGGGATAAAGTGGGCAACTTTTGTAGTCCTAAAAACTAAATGTCCAATTCATAATTTATTTGTTAAAAAGGTTTTATTGTTATATAATGAAATTGGTTTGAGACAGAGTTAATTGTAAGGGAAACCTAATATGGGAAAGATGAAAACAGCACAAAAGCTACCTCCCATAGAGCAATTAAGGGGCAGGCCTCTTGGCAGGATATTTATAAAAATGGGTGTTATGAGCAGAGAGAAGGTCCATGAATGTCTGAAAATTCAGAGCCAACGGCCCGGAGGCATACAAATAGGCAAGATTTTCCTTGAGTTGGGATTGGTCGATGAGGGCCAACTGCAGATGGCGCTGGCGGCCCAACGTGGGATGGAATATGTAAGCCTCGACGGCATTGATATACCCCCCGATGTGGTTGAGAAGGTGCCAGCGCAAATGGCAAAGACGTATCACATTGTGCCAATCGAATATAATAAGGAGCGAAATGAGCTCAGTGTAGCCCTTGACAGCCCCGATAATTTTAGGGCTACCGATGATCTACATACCCTGATGGGTTTTAAAGTTACCGCGAAGATAACTGACCCAGATGCATTGGAAAAGGCTTTGAGCAAATATTACGAGACGCAGGACGAAAACATTACCGAACTGATAGATGAGATACAAAGCGACAGTTTCCTCGTTGAATTTGAGGGCAGGAACCAAAGTATAGACCTGGATGAATTGAAGGAGCTGTCTGAGTCGAATCCTGTCAAAAAACTGCTGAACCTGGTTTTACTGCAGGCGATTCGCGATAAGGCATCGGACATCCATTTTGAGCCGTTTGAAAATGAATACAAGATGCGTTACCGTATTGACGGTGTGCTTTACGAGATGGTTCCTCCGCCGAAATACATTGCTGCGGCGCTTAGCTCACGTATAAAGGTTATGGCAAACTTGGATATCGCTGAGAGACGTATGCCGCAAGATGGACGAATCTCACTGACTGTCCAGGGTAATCCGGTCGATTTGCGAGTCAGCGTTCTGCCTACAATGTACGGAGAGAGTGTTGTGCTGCGTGTTCTGGATAGGGCTCAGGTTACTTTTGATTTAGCAAAACTTGGATTGAGGCCAGACGACCATGAATTGATCCGTCGGCTTATTCACAAACCTAACGGTATTATAATTGTCACAGGGCCCACCGGATGCGGCAAAACTACCACTCTATATGCGGCCTTGAGCGAACTTAACAGCGTTGAAACAAAGATAATCACCACTGAAGACCCGATAGAATACGACATTGATGGTCTTATTCAGGTTCAGATGAAATCGGATATTGGACTGGTATTCGCAAGGTGCTTGAGACATATACTCCGCCAGGACCCTGACGTTATACTCGTCGGTGAGATTCGTGACCTTGAGACAGCGGAGATTGCTGCCCAGGCCTCTCTGACGGGCCACGTAGTGTTTACCACCCTGCACACAACCGATGCCCCGAGTTCGATAGCGCGACTCTTAGATTTGGGTACTGAGCCGTTTCTTATTACCGCTACGGTCGAAGCTATTGTTTCCCAGCGATTGGTCAGAAAGATATGTGAAAATTGCAAAACGGCATTCGAACCGACCGAAGCTCAATTAATGGAATTACAACTTACACCGGATGATATTAAGGATAAAAAGTTTTACTACGGCCGAGGTTGTGATATCTGTAATAGTACCGGTTATAGAGGGCGGACGGGTATTTTTGAGATTATGGTATTTAATGATGAATTGCGTGATTTAGTTATGAATCACGCTTCGACAACTGTATTGCGGGCGGCCGGCCGAAAAAACGGTATGAGGTTGCTGCGCGAGAACGGCCTGGCTGCAATCTATGATGGCATCACGACTATAGATGAGGTTGTAAAAGAAACAATAATTGAAGAAGGATAAGGTGGATTGACTAACTATGAATAGCAACTTAATAGCTAATTATCAATACAAAGGAGGTATTTAAAATGCCTGTTTTTCATTATTCAGCACTGGATGCCCAGGGCGTGGAAGTAAAGGACGAAATTGAGGCCCTCAGTGAGAAAGAAGCGATAAGCAAAATACGCAATATGGGATATTTCCCCACAAAGGTTCGTTCACGCGCTGTGGGGAAAAAAGCAGCGGTAAGAGCTATTGCAAAGCCGAAACGTAGGCGTGGTGCCGGCGGTAAGGTCAAAAACAAATATATAACCCAGTTCGCGAGACAGCTTTCGACGCTCCAGGATGCGGGCCTGCCCATTCTGCGGTCACTTAGGATTCTTCAAGAACAGCAGAAGTCAGGAACATTCAAGAGGGTGATTGGTTATGTAGGCGATGACATCGAGGGCGGAGCCACGCTCTCGGAAGCGATGGGCAGATTCCCAAGAGCTTTTGATCGGCTGCTGGTTAGTATGGTGGCCGCTGGCGAGACCGGCGGCGTGCTGGACCTGATCCTCTCACGTGTGGCTGACTTTATGG
>CAYGBH010000120.1:1566-10532 GCA_964348055.1 uncultured Pirellulales bacterium | reverse complement strand
ATCAGCCGCCTGGCTGCAGCTCTGCCATGCTCATCAGCGAAGTTAAATCCCGGCAAGTCAAGGCAGTCGATTGTTGCGTACGTTGTCTTCTTGGGCTTGTAGTATTGGGTCAGCCAATCGAGTCTTTCGTCCGGGACCGGCACAATAGCTTCTTTGATGGCAGTCGCACCAATCGCAGGAATTGCCTTATCGTTTAAGCTCGCCAGAATAGTGCTCTTGCCGGATTGTAGCAGACCAAGCAAAGCGACTTTCAATTGTATAACTCCCTATTTATACACAGTGTTTCCGTAACAGTCATACGCAACAATAGCTGGAAAGTCAACTACCTGCAGCTCCCTTATCGCTTCGGTTCCAAGGTCTTCATAGGCGAGTACCTCAGCGGCAACGATATGTTGTGAGAGCAGCGCCCCCGCCCCGCCGATGGCAGAAAGATGGACTGCAGTGTATTTTTTCAGGGCCTCTCTTACTTCGTCACCTCGATACCCCTTTCCGATCATTGCCTTAAGACCTTTGGCGATTAGCTTCGGGCTGAAGGGGTCCATTCTTGATGAGGTGGTGGGACCGGCTGCGCCGATTACCCTTCCTGGCCGGGCAGGCGTGGGACCGACAAAGTAAATAATCGCTCCCTCAAGCGCGAACGGCAGTTCGTCCCCTGTCTCTATCGATTCGCACAATCTTTTATGCGCCATATCCCGCGCAGTATAGACCGCACCGCTGACAAGAATCTCATCGCCTGCCTTTAACAAACGCACATCCGCTTCGGCCAGAGGGGCCTGCAACTTCTTAATTTCGCTCATTTTTTACACCGGGCTATAAATTCATAACTTCAAACTGATGGCAAAGTTTACACTATATAAGCGATTTTGCGAATGGAAAAGACTCAAAAATTGCCCCAAAAATAGAACACCAGAGCAAGTATTGCTTGTTGCCATTGCGCTTCTTGGAGTCTGACCGCTTATTGTTCCCAAATTTTATGTTGCTATCGGATGGTATGTGATATAATGTTTTTTGTTATGGCTAAATATCCGATATTTCTTGAACTTGGTGGTCGTCGTGTGGTTGTAATAGGTGCCGGAGCCGTAGCTGTACGAAAAGCTCAAGCCCTCCTGGCCGCCGGTGCACGGCTGGTGGTCGTGGCAGAACGCATCGATAATATGCTGACGGCTCTTTGTCGTGGCAAAAACGCTGAATTAATAAAATCGAAGTATTCCAAGGATTATCTTGTGGGGGCGGTGCTTGCCATAGCTGCAACGAATAACCATCGACTCAATAAACAGATTTACAAGGACTGCCAGGAACTGGAGATCTTATGTAACGTCGTTGATGAACCGCAGCTTTGTGATTTTTTTGTGCCGGCCGTTGTCAAACGCGGCAGTCTGCAGATAGCCATCGGTACTGAAGGACATTACCCTGCCTATTCCGGCCATATAAGAAAGAAGCTGGAAAAGATTTTCACAGAAAAACACGGCCGATTTCTCACTGAACTGGAAACACTGCGAAAAAAGATTATCAAAGACGTACCAGACCCAGCCGACCGTAAAGCTCTTTTAGGGGAACTTGTTGACGATAAGTCGTTCGATTATTTCCTTGAAAATGGACCAGCTCAATGGCGAACTTTTGCTAACGGACTTATCAATAGATTCCCGCTGGAGTGTACTCCGCACCAGAATGCGGCGCGGCAATGACATATCAAGCTTTGATTTTGTCAATTACCACTTGCAGATACTTCTGGCGATGGCCTATGCGCGTCCTGCTGTGCTTGCGCCTGCGCAAGTGCATTGGGTGGAGCTTCTTGCCCTTTACAACAGCTTCTTGAGCTGTGGTTTTAAATGAGGCAGTAACCTTTGCACCTTTTAGATATGGTGTGCCGATTTTGACTTTTTCGCCGTCACTTATAAACAGAATTTTATCCAGCTCTATTGTCTTGGCATCGGGCGAGACATCAGCCAGGTCGATATTTAAACAGTCACCTTCGGTGACCTTATACTGCTTTGAACCTCGTTCAATTACTGCATACATTCTGCAAAACTCCTGATTCCTGCACATTCAGAGAACCGTATAAAGAAAGGTATTCTACGCACCGAATTTTCTTTGTAAAGCAAATTATCAGATATTTTTGTGTCCTATTTCTGAATATGAAGTTAAAATCCTGGCTGATAGCTTATTCGGGAGTGATTTTATGCAGATAGCCATGATACAGGACAAAATTCTGCCGGCCAAAGAGCTCAAACCGGTCTATTTTGACCGTGGAATTTACTTTGGCGATGGCGTTTACGAAGTGGTGCGAAGCTATGACGGCAAAATCTTTGCGCTTGAAGAACATCTGCAAAGATTCGCTAACAGCCTCACTGCGATTGAAATAGCTGGCGTGGATATTGACCGGATTCGTTCTCGCGTCCACAAGGCTTTCGACACGGCCGCTATTTCCAACGCCATAATATATTTTCACATTACTCGAGGTTCGGCACCGCGAAAACACGTGGGCGATGCTGACTTAAAGCCTAATTTCTTCCTGACCGTCACAGAGTCGGATGACGATACAGAAGCGAAGGCCAAAGGCATTGCAGTATCAACCCATCCGGATTGGCGCTGGAAGAGATGCGACATAAAATCATTGAATTTACTACCCAATGTTCTTGCTCGTCAGGACGCCGCCAAGAAGGGCTGTGCCGAGGCGATATTCGTTGATGAGGCCGGCCTTATAACCGAAGGAGCGGCCTCAGCATTCTTTGCAATCTCCGAACGAACGCTGCAAACCGCTCCTCTTACAGCCAATATTCTACCTTCCATCACGCGTATATTTGTGATCAAAGCGAGCGAGAATATCGGATTAGAGACAGTCGAAAAATCGTTAACACCACAGCAAGCAGAATCTTCGGACGAGCTTTTTATTGCCTCAACCACTAAAGATATTGTTCCTGTGGTCAGATTCGACGACAAGCTCATCGGAGATGGTAAGCCCGGCAAATATACGAAATTGTTCGCCCAGGAATTCGGCTCATTTACTGTATGAAGCTTTTGTTAAGGTTGTTTTACTGCGCCGGTACTAACCCGCCATATCTTTTGTTCTCGATTATTCCCGATTGACAATTTTGTTCGGGGCGATTATCTTCAAAGCAGTTATGAACTCGTGCGCCCGTAGCTCAATCGGATAGAGTCGCGGACTTCGAATCCGAAGGTTGCAGGTTCGAGTCCTGCCGGGCGCGATGTTAACTCATTTATTACGATATACCTATGCCAAATTGTAGACTCTATTAGTCCAGAATTTGTGAAAAAGTGGGTCAGTCAGGCCAGATTTCATACATCTTTTTGTGCATCGACTTCTATTCAAAAAGAATCATTTTCTTAGATTATGAACCGATACAACTGATACCGGCTTAGGGAATATTCAAGGTTGGCTTGGCCTCTGCTGAGATGGCAAACTCGATTTCCCAGGTAGTGTTATCCAAGTTGAGCCTTCCATCTGGTACACCAGGCATACCGGGCGAACCGGTGTCTGCAACTTGCCATTGGGTATTGACCGTGCCATAGGTATTATCACCCTGAACGGCATCATCCAGGGTAAATAGATAATTCGTATTCAAATGACGGGCTGCACCCCAGACGCGTACCACGTGGCCGCTCTTGCGTTCTCCCTTGTAGTCGTAACGACCGAAGCTCATAGCGACTCCGCGACCCTTTTGCAACTGATCGAAAATCCACTGCCAAGTAGGAAACTCTCCTTCTCGCTGACTGGTCAAGCCGCCCAATGGTACGGTACCGTCGTCACAGGTATTACCGGCACCCAGCACAGGAGAGCTACCCTGGTGCCGATGGACAGCCTTTGCCTGGTCCCCGAATGCTGTGAGATATCCCAGAATTCCACGAATCTGTTGACAGCGTGTTAAGGTCGGATCCCCGACATCCGGATTGATAACACCCAAACGCCGGGTCAAAGCATCGATGTTGGAAACCACGCTGTTCGCAGGAACAGGTGTCCAAAAGGGTATATCACCGGCAGCATCCACTTTGCCGATACCCGGTATGTGATGATGACTCAGTTTCCACGTCAAAATGCCCCCGTTGTATCGCTCTTGCAGATATCCCAACACATTGGCGTGAGCCATGGGTGCGCACTGGTTCCAGGCGCATTCAACATTGGGGGCGTCGTTCTGGAAAACCTCAATGGGAAAGAAAATATCCGAGGGATAATCAGGTATCGGCACTGGAGGAAGCGGCGCGGGAGGAGGGCCTACCAGAAGGACATCGCGACTCGGATTAGGGATAACACGTGCGAATTCCCCCCAATCTCCTTCACCATTAACTTTTGCCTGAGTGACCTGGATGAGAGTCCGTGGATAGGTCTCGGCCAGGGTTTGCATACGGTCTACTACAGGCAAGGGTTGCTCAGAAACCAATAGGGTCGCCACGATAGTATCGACTTGTCCGAGCCCCTCTACAGTAGGGCGCAAATCAAGATAGGTAGACAATAACCGTTGCTTGACTCCTATGCTGATATCAATCGGTTGCGATGTCGGTACATTGGAATTCGGGGGGGTCGAACCCGGTATGGTTGAGTCAGGTGGCGTTGTATCCGGTACCGGGGCCGGATCAAAGCCTGCTGGGGGAGCACTGGTATCAGGGCAGTCCTCAGTTAGCATACCCGGCACATAGAAGTTCTGTACATCCCAGATTACAGTGGCTTGGGCCGCCGAGCTGGTATAAATCTGTACGAACAGATTGATAAAACCGGAGTCCAAACCCGTAGCTGCGGACCACAGATCCGGATTGACCTGCATGCGTCCCCAATCAGTAAGGGCTACTGTTCCGGTATCAAATTGGAAGGTAATCTGCTGGAACGAGATACCTGCTGCAACCGGATCGTCCAGAGGGAAAAAACTGGTTCTGGTGCCCCCAAGTTGTTGTGCGTCAATTTCGGCCTGACTACAGACCAGAACAAGCACCGCGCATAATCCGAGATGTGATAAGTTATAGAAAGTCTTCATAGTTATATCCTCCATATTGAGAAGCCATGCAATTGCGAAGCCTACCTCCATGCACTTAGGAGTCTTATTGATAGGAAATCTTATTTCAGCATACACAATTGGTCTGACGTTTCTCATTTAATCTGTTCTTGAGAAACTCCCGTACACTTCAATTCCCATAATATCATAATTTCATCTCAATTTCAATAATCTCCCAAAAGGTTCAGCATGCTGCGTTGCAAAAACACCAACAAAGCCAAGAACTTACGTCGAGCAGCCACTTTTTCCCTACCATTTTAGCACACGTTAATCGTTAGCCCAAAACAGGACACTTATGAAGAGTTCAAAGTCAAATACTAAAATCTCTGTCGCCACAATTTTTTTTGAGGCATCATCGTTACGACTTATCAGCCAACATCCATAGCTTATAATGCGCTGCCACATTTGTCTCCTTTCCCAGTGAAATAAGCCTATATATTGGCATTGGAAAATTAGGAAGAAAACAGTTAATATATTCATAGGAAAAATAGCCTTTGATTGAGCCAATAAGGAAATATGAATTTAATCAGATTCGAGATCCTTCCCTCAGGTTAAGGAGTCGGCATGAAGACGTCCATTTTGTTCGGGTTCGCACTTGTGGTCTCTTTCTTGTTCTTCGCTGCTGCGACCTTCGCCGTAAACGTTCCCAAACCCATGGCCATCGATATTGACGATCTGGGCTGGAAAGAGGGATGGGACCTGCATGAGTCGGGCGGTCCCTACCGGTTGGGCTTGCCCCGCGGACGAATGATGACATTGCAGGATTATGAGGTTATAGTCTACATCAGCAAAGCGGTGGGAGTACGAATCAAGGGCCTGTTCATAATGAGTGAATTTGACAGGTCCAATATCTGCGCTCAGTACCCAACCACCAACGAAAAGGGAAGTAACTGGGATAATTCAGCCCTGGTGAACGACAGCGATTTTGTGATAATGGATTATGTAAAAGCCAACGCGGCCCACATCGAGTTCGGCTTGCACGGCGTCAGGCATGAATTCTGGGATGCCGAGACCCATGAATCTTCAAGGGCCGAATGGGCTGACAGTCAGAGAAAGAGACCCTATGACGTTTTGTGGGGACATATGGAATGTTTTAAGAAGCTTATCGACCAGTATGGAATTGACTTTCCCAAGAGCGTTCGCACCGCTGCGGCCAATTATTATTACAACCCCAACGACTCTGAGGATACCGGGGCGCTCATGCATGCCTGGGGTGTGAAATATGCATCTTTACCGCCGCCCAGAGAATATGTCACCGACCATGGCCTGATGGTTCTTCTCCGCTCAGGAGGCGTAGCCTGGAACGCTGTAAACAGCGCGCCGGATAATTATCCGGACACAGAATTCATGACCAGTCATTGGACCAATTTTGTGGACTTCAATCCAGCCAATAATCGCCAGGCAGGGGACAAATGGATAACGTGGTTCAACAAAGTGAAAGATGACCCGAACCGCTATACCGCAAAAAACACAGCTCAACTTCACTCGCAATTTTTATACAGGAAATTCTCTCAAATATCCATCGCCGGAAACACCGTTCTCATCGATAACAGCAAGATGCCCGACTGGGTTTATAAGCTCGACCTTTTGGGAAATCTGCTGCTGAAACACAAGCTGCAAGATGGTGAACATATTTCTTCGGCATCGTTGAACGGTGGAAACATCGCCTGTTATTACGAAGAACGGGGATTTGCCTATATCATGTTGCCTAAACTGAGAAAAAAACACTATACCTTGACCTTTACAACAGGAACATCGCACATACCCACCTACGTTTTGAACGACGGCACCTACAACGTAGAAGAGTTTCAGAGCGGTGCATACAATGCCTTAATTGGGCTGGAGATGTATGGAACGCAGGAAGTAAAGGCTAAGCTGTTATTTGAACCCCATGAGGTAATCAGCGACAATACTGACTTGGAGATAAAAGACTGGCGCTATGAGGCGCCTTTTATCAAAATGCTGATCCATGGGCAAAATATCCAGGGGGAAAGGGGTATGGTTAGCATAAAGAGCAAGCCACTACGATAACAAACTTAAGGGCTTATCGCTGGACATTATATCATCAGCCGCAAATTCCTGCAATTGGAGTGAGCGCCGACGCGCGAAAAGAGGGCCATTTTAGTGGCATCTTTTCGCGGTCCAGCGCGCTTTGATTGGCTCGCGGGACTGCCCTCCCATAGAACGAAGATTGCCTGCAGAAACCACATATACTCCTCTAATCGATTGCTTTCAAAAGTTCTTTGTCCACGCAATAGGCCAAGTACGTAATGACAGTGAGCCAAAGTTTATTTTTGTCATAGTCGGGCGATAATACCGAATCACAAAGTGCTAAGCAATTGCTTTCATCTATCAATCGCACAACTTCTTTGGCATACGGTTATATGACCCCTACTCTCTATACACTATGGAATATTTCGGAATTCAAAAAGCGACGTAGATGTCTTATAATGTAAATATGGCGTTTAAGCTGGAAAGGATCTGTCCATGAAACAAGATTTTTTGACCGTAATGATTGTGATGCTCTTTGCCGGTGTAAGCTGGGCCGAGGCAAATTCAACCAAGGCGCTGGATAACTGGCCTGCCTGGCGCGGGCCTTGTGCCAACGGCGTGGCACCGTATGCCGATCCTCCGGTGGAGTGGAGCACATCGGAAAACATCAAGTGGAAACTGGATCTGCCCGGTCAAAGCAATGCCACACCGATTATTTGGGCGCACCGGGTATTTGTGGTCACTGCGGTGGAGACCGAACGCACTGTGGAACAGTTGTCGGCGCCGAGGATGGAGCCGCCGGGTGGATATAAGACCAAACGCCCCAAGCATTACTATCAGTTTCGAGTTTATTGTGTAGACCGCCAAACCGGTCGAATTCTTTGGCAGCACGTGGCGGCTGAGCAGGTTCCCCATGAAGGGCACCAGCCGACCAATACTTACGCCTCCGGCTCGCCTACCACAGATGGACAACGACTATATGTAACGTTTGGCTCATACGGACTATTCTGCTATGATTTGGACGGGAATCTGCTTTGGGAACGTGACCTGGGCGACATGATCACACGCTATGGTTGGGGTGAAGGGGCTTCGCCCGCTGTGTATGGCGATGTACTGGCCGTCAATTGGGATCACGAAGGATCCTCGGCCGTTTATGTCCTGGATGTGCTGACCGGGGAGACACGCTGGCAAGCACAGAGGAATGAAGAAACTACTTGGGCCACGCCCCTGGTCGTAACATATCAGGGAGCCGAGCAGTTGATCCTCAATGGCACCCGACGTGTAACGAGTTACCATCTGGATTCGGGCAAGGTTCTCTGGGAATGTGGAGGACAAACCCCTGTGCTGATTCCCTCCCCCGTGGTTCTGGACGATATAGTTATCTGTATGAGTGGTTACCGAAGCTCAGCTGCTTATGCGATTCCCCTTGATGCTAAGGGAGACATCACCGGCACGGACTGCGTCCGCTGGCATCACAGCCGCAATACGCCTTATGTACCCAGTCCCTTATTGTATGGGGAACGACTCTATTTCACGAAGGTAAACCAGGCAATGCTTTCGTGCCTTAATGCCAGAACCGGAGAGCCGCTTATGGAGAACGTCCGTCTACCCAATTTACGCCAGCTCTACGCCTCCCCCCTGGGAGCTGCAGACCGCATTTACTTTGTCGGTCGTGATGGGACCACTGTCGTTATCAAGAACCAACCCAAACTGGAAGTGCTGGCTGTGAATCTACTGGATGATCCGATGGATGCCTCACCTGCGGCTGTAGGTAGAGAGCTTTTCCTTCGCAGCAAGGAACGTCTCTATTGCATTGCCCGGACATCAGACTGATTCATCGTCGAAGCAGCCTGCGCGTTGAAGAGTCATAAAAAAAATGTAGAATAAAAAATAACCGAATATTGTAAATTGTAAAAGGTCGTTCCATATCAGCCGGTTTGTAAGAATCACCCCAAAAAAAACAGGGCCACT
>CAYGBH010000120.1:0-1466 GCA_964348055.1 uncultured Pirellulales bacterium | reverse complement strand
GCGGCAATCTCTATATGCTATACGCTACTCGCTATCCGCTATACACTACACCCTACACGCTGTATTTTTTCTCTTGATTTTTCCATTGTATTTTTTCTATTTTCATTTTGATATTTGATTTGTTTATGTTATTTTCTACTTCAAAAGGCGTGATGCATCCGGTGGCGGAAACCTTGCACGATATACGCAAAACAATATACGACATTCGAATTTATTTAGCGGGAATCGGAAATTTTAACTTGAAGCGAAGTGGCTAAGTTGGTATAAACAGTACTGGAGAAATGTAGGAATTCTCATCTTTGGATCTGTGGAATCCTTGTAGTTTTTCGATTAAGGAGGAGCCATTATGCGAGGCGCAGAGCTGTATAGGAATTTTGTGCCGCGGAGTCAAGATTTCTACATTTCAATTAACAGTTCATATTAGGCTTTTGAAGGAGGACTATTATGTGTAAGAAATTGATTTATTTATTTTCTTTTGTTTTGGCGTTAGGGCCAGCCGTGCCGGTGGCAAATGCGGACCTCGCTGAAGGTCTCGTGGCTTATTGGCCATTTGATGACGGTAGTGGGACCACCGCCGTCGATGTAGTGGGCGGCCACCATGGAACACTGGTAAACGGTCCGATGTGGACGCCGCCCGGTGATTTCAAGATGGGTACGGGCGCATTGCAGTTTGATGGCACCAATGATGTCGTGTCCATTCAACCGTTTGATGTCATTGGTGGTGGGATTACCTTGGCTGCATGGATGAAGCCTGACAGCTTCGGCATCAACGATGGCCGTGTCATTTCCAAGGCCAATGAATGGCTCGCAGATGATCACTGGTGGATGCTCAGCACGATCGCTTCCGGGGGCGAGATGAGACTGCGATTCCGCCTCAAGACCAATGATGGCCAAGCCGTACCGACGTTGATTGCAACTTCCGGGAACCTGGTAATCGGTGAGTGGCACCACTGGGCGGCCACTTGGGATGGCACGACCATGCGGCTGTACAGCAACACCGTTGAGGCTGGCAGCATGCCCAAAGGCGGAACGGCCGTGGCCACCGATCCCACTGTCGGCGTAGCTATCGGCAGCCAGCCTCCTGATGCCTTTATTCCTGGCAACGAATCACACATTGTAAAGTACTTCGATGGTGTGATTGACGATGTGGCTGTCTGGAACCGGGCCCTGACGCCGGAGGAGCTCACCACTCTGTGGAACGACGGTGCTGGCACTCCGATTGTCAAGCTGGCAAAGGCCTCCGACCCACGTCCGTCCGATGAGGCAACAGATGTACCCCGGGATGCGGTCCTTAGCTGGATGCCGGGAATTTTCGCGCCCCCAATCAATGGGCATAAAGTTTACCTCAGTGAGAACTTCAACGACGTCAACGACGGCATCGGCGGCATCGCTGCGGATGCCAACAGCTATGCTCCTGGACGCCTCAATTTCGGCACGACTTACTACTGGCGCGTCGATGAGGTCAA
>CAYGBH010000119.1:0-10566 GCA_964348055.1 uncultured Pirellulales bacterium | reverse complement strand
ACAACGCAGCGGGCAGAAAGGCTTTTCAGAGCGGTCAATGGAACAAATTCCGTGTTGTTTGTATTGGTGATTCAATACAGACGTGGATCAATGGTGTGCCATGCGCCGATTTGAGGGACCCGGTCGACCAGACGGGCTTTATCGGCCTCCAGGTGCACGGGTTCAAGGGTGACAAACCGGCACAGGTCCGCTGGCGCAAAATCCGCATCAAGGAGCTGGGCCGGCATGTGTGGAAACCGCTGTTTGATGGCAAGAGCTTTACGGGATGGCATACACTGCCGGGCGGCAAGTGGGAGCTGCGCGATGGCGTCATTGAGGGCTCCAATACCAGCATTGATAAACGTCATGGCCTTTTGGTGAGTGATAAACGCTACAAAGACTTTACCGTGCGGCTGAAGTTCAAGGCGATGCAGGGTAACAGCGGCTTCTACTTCCGCGTGGACGAGATAGGAGGCGGAGTCGGAGTTCACGGCTTCCAGGCGGAGATAGACCAGAGCAAGGATGTCGGTGGGCTTTACGAGACCGGCGGTAGAGGATGGGTGGTTCAGCCGGCCGGCGAAGATGTGAAAAAGTGGTTCAAGCCGGGCCAGTGGAATCAGATGACGGTCTCGGCCCATGGGCGACACATCGTGGTGTATATAAACGGGCTAAAGTCAGCGGAGCTGAAGAAGGATAAGGGTCGTTTAGAGGGTCACCTGGCGCTGCAATTGCATGGGAGCCAGGATGTGCACGTGATGTTCAAGGATGTTGAAATATTAGTACCGAAGAAGTGACTAAGCGAGTGTTAGCAAGGGACTTAGATTAGAGCATTGATTTGATATGTGTGTCCATTACTTATGAAGGTTTTAGTTGCAGAAAATTACGGATTTTGTCACGGCGTTAAAAACGCGATCAGTATGGCTGAGAAAACATTGGCACAAGAGAAAAATAGGCCCCAGGTTTCTCCGCAAGCGGGCGGATCGGAAAAGGCTGGCCCTGTTTATAGTCTTGGGCCGATTATTCATAACAGAGACGAGGTAGAGCGGTTGGTCAAAGTTGGGCTAAAAACCGTAGGTAAAGTAGAAGAAATTCAATCAGGAACAGTTGTTATCCGTTCTCATGGAGCTGCCCCTGAACAAATAGCGAGACTAAGAGAAAAAGGGCTCGATATTGTTGATGCTACTTGTGTATTGGTCAAAAGGGTGCAGCACATAGCCAATGAGCTCGAAAGGGATGGTTATAAAGTTGTAATTATCGGCGAGGAGAATCATCCTGAGGTCCAAGCGGTTGTGGGTTGTGCCGGGGATGTTATTGTAATTGCTGACGAGTCGGATTTGCATAAGCTGCCCCAAAATGCCAAGCTGGGGATTGTCTGTCAGACTACGCAAAGCCCGGAGCACTTCGGCAAGATGCTTGGGGCTATAGGACGGGGCGGCTTTAGTGAGTTGAAAGTGATCAATACTTTGTGTAGGGAGGCAATAAAAAGACAGGAATCAGCTGTGCAATTGTGCAAGCAAGTGGATATAATGTTTGTGCTCGGCGGTCTGGAAAGCGCCAATACGCGGCGGTTGGCTGAACTCTGTAAAAAATATAATAGTGAAACGTTTCATTTGCAAAACTGGAATGAACTTGATAAAAATATACTTCTTGGTAAGAATATAGCGGGTGTTACAGCAGGTGCTTCGACGCCTGAATGGATAATTTCCGAGTTTGTGAAGAATTTAGAAGCTTTTGATAATCGTAATAACGTGAGGGAGAATATGGAACTCCCCGGTAAAGGGAAGGGTTGAATATGGGATTGTTAACTTATTGGCGCCGACACCATTTTGTCTCGCGTAAATGCTGGACGGTGTTCCGCCAATAAGTCAGGAATGTAGACTCTACAATGGGATTTTGGATTTATGGTTGATAGAAATATAGTTAACAAATTGGGTTTGTCACAAGAGAAGCTTGACCAGCAGGTCAGCGAGATGTTCAGTGAACAAGAAAACAAGTTTTTGGAAGAAGCTTTGCGGACGAAGGTGGATTCGCGTCTGCCTGGGACTATTCTTAGAGGGACGATCGTATCGCAAATAGGCAATGATGTTATTGTGGAAGTGGGGCTGAAAAGCGAAGGGATTGTCGATGCGAATGAATTTGAGAACTCTGAGGAGATAGTGCCCGGCAAAGAGATCGAGGTTCTTCTTGAGGATACCGACTCTGAAAGCGGACTTGTTCTATTGAACAAGCGCAAAGCCGACGTCATCAGGGGCTGGGAAACGATTCTCAATACGAAAAAAGAGGGCGATGTTGTTAAAGGTAAGGTGATAAGGCGGATCAAGGGCGGCTTGCTTGTTGATATTGGCGTGCCTGTCTTTTTGCCGGCGTCACAGGTTGATATCAGAAAACCGGGCGATATCAGCAGATTCATCGGCAAGGAAGTGGCATGCAAGATTCTCAAGATCGATGTGGAGGGTCGCAACATCGTCATATCGAGGCGTAAGCTTGTGGAAGAGGAACGCAGGAGCAGCAAGGAAAAAGTTCTGGCGGAAATCGAGGTCGGTCAATTGCGAAAAGGTGTCGTGAAAAATATCGCTGACTTCGGTGTGTTTGTGGATCTGGGTGGTCTGGATGGTTTGTTGCATATTTCTGATTTGAGCTGGGGCAGGATATCGCACCCTTCAGAAGTTGTTGAGCTCGACCAGGAGCTCGAATGCATTGTTGTTGGCGTTGATAAGGAGAAGGAAAAGATTTCTCTGGGTTTGAAACAAAAGACATCCAGTCCGTGGGAAAACATTGAAGAGCGTTATCCGATCGAAGCGAGGGTAAGAGGGAAGGTTGTAAATGTAATGAGCTATGGCGTGTTTGTTCGGCTTGAAGATGGTGTTGAGGGGCTGGTACATATCAGCGAAATGAGCTGGACGAGGCGTCTTGCACATCCGGGCGAGATGGTCAATCTCGGGGACGAAATAGAAGTAGTTGTATTGGATGTTAACAAGGAAAAGCAGGAAATCTCGTTAGGATTGAAGCAAACCGAGGTAAATCCGTGGGCGATAGCTTCTCAAAAGTACCCTGTGGGAACGATTCTGAGCGCCAAGGTGCGTAGTCTGACCAATTTTGGCGTCTTTGTGGAGATAGAGCCGGGTATTGATGGTATGATACATATTTCGGATTTGAGTTGGACAAGGAAATATAATCATCCCGGTGAGGCCCTGCAAAAGGGTAAGGAAGTTAAATGCATTGTTCTGGAAGTCAATGAAGAGAGACGGCGGGTATCGCTGGGGATAAAACAAATGACCGAGGACCCCTGGATACGTGCTATCCCTGAAAAATATATTCCGGGACATATTATTAAGGGCAAGGTGGCAAAACTTACTAATTTTGGTGCGTTCGTTGAGCTTGAACCGGATTTGGAGGGATTGTTGCATATTTCTGAACTTGCCGACCACAAGATTGATAAGCCTCAGGATGTTGTTGGGGTGGGCGATGAAGTTGAAGTTAAGATTCTGAAGGTTGATACTGATGCACGTAAAATCGGTTTGAGTTTGCGAAGGGTTCAGTGGGCTGCGGAGGAGCAAACAGCCGGGGCCGGTCAGCAGCAGGCACTGGCGGATACTGATAAGGTCCTTTCTGACGCTGATGTGGACCAGCTTGCAAAACCGCAAGACAAGACTAATGAGGGCAAGGAGACTGACGCTGAGACCGGCGACGATAGTATTATAGAGGACAAGGTCGACCAGAGCAAGGAGGCCGATGCTGGGGCTGGCGACGATAGTAGTGCAGAAGAGAAGACCGAGGGGGCGTAGGAAATTAAAAAATTGAGAATTAGGCAAGAAGTTGCTTTCCACCCAAGGCCGATTGTGCTGCTGGCAATGACGTTTCGCAGTGTGTAATGTGTCGTTTGGATGATTAGACAGCAGGGAGGCAGGCTTTTTGGTGTGTTTTTATCGGGCAAAAACTATTGTTTGGAGGTAAAAAATAGATACCGGAACGGGGATTTTTAGATGAATTTCCCTCTACAAAATATTTGTAAGAGCTTCTAAATACCATACTTACGCTTCTTAAGCAATTTTAATCGAGAATTTAGTAACATTTTACCGTATTTTTCTTGACGGGAATATAGATAATTTGGTAAAAGTAGGTAAGTGTAACGTCAGTGAGTTATTATGGATTTTGGCTTTCTGACGTGTAAAATATCCATAGTTCCTGGGCAAGTCACCTAAAGAATTATTGGGTGGCAGGTAGAGCTGGAGGCAGGAGTGTTTTTTTGCATTTCAACTAACAGCTCACAGTAGGCTTTTACAAGGACGCCAAGAACAGCCGAGTTCTAACAAAAAGCTGTTTTGAGACAAGTACAAGGATTGGTGAAGACTTTTTGTCGTTTGTTCTGAAGGTTGTTTGAGGCAGACACAGCCGGTTGCTAAAATTCTATGTGTTTGTCAAGGGCAATAAGTGTTTCAGATTTTAGCCAGAGCGAAGACCTAAGTCTATTGTTGAAGAGGAGGAGGGTTATGAGTAGATAGCTCTGCTGGGTCTTGATTGGCTCTGCTTTGCAGGAAACACTGGTTTTGTCCAGAATTATTAGTTAGCAGTGAATTTGTATTAGTTCGGGGCCTATACCGATTGGGTTCCCATGTAGCGAGTTATTGCCCCTGTTTTGGCGGCAGTTGTAAACTCGTCCCCGCGAAGGCGCCGATGGGATCCCATTAATTCGGTATGGGCCCCTTTTTATCGATTATTGGCTAATGGTTATTGATTATGGTTCGTAAGCAGAGTATAATAACACCTGTTATAAATAACAATATTATATCATAATGTGGAGGTTAATAAATATGAGGTTACTTTGGATTTTTAGAGGAATATTTATTATCGTCATCTTGGCTGTTCTGTTTGTTAATGCAAGTTCCGAGGATTTTACGGAGGCGAAGAATTCGCCAAGTTTGTGGGCGGTAATCTTAAGCGGTGCAGGGATGGCGGTGTTTGTTTTACTGCTGGACATCTTTACACCCAAAAAGAAACTGAGCGCCCTGGCGGGAGTTTTCTTCGGCTTGATAGTTGGGATAGTTATCAGCGGGGCACTGGCACTTGTGGTAGATATGATAGCCGAATCATACAGAAGTGTTGTATTCGTAGATGTTGAGATAATCCCCAAGGCGATTACAGCAATCAAATGGATGCTGGGGATATGTATATGTTTTCTTACCATTAGTATTGTGATGAGAACCAAGGATGATGTGCGTTTTGTGATTCCTTACGTTGAGTTTGCCAAACAGACCAAGGGAGCACGGCCGTTGGTTTTGGATACGTCGGCAATCATTGACGGGCGAGTTGCAGACTTGTGCCAGAGCAGGCTCTTTGACGCTCCGTTGGTTGTTCCGCGTTTTGTTCTCAGTGAGCTGCAGCTTATAGCCGATTCGGCGGACAAGCTCAAGCGTAACCGGGGCAGACGGGGGCTTGATATACTTAACAAGATGCAGGGCAGTTCCGTTATTGACGTGGAGATTGATGACACTGTGTTTGCAGAGGTCGAGGAGGCCAAAAGCGTTGATCAGAAACTGATGATATTCACCAAGATTTGTAACGGGCGGCTGGCAACAACTGACTATAACCTCAGCAAGGTTGCACAAGTGCGTGAGGTTGATGTGGTGAATATAAACGATTTGGCCAATTCGCTAAAGGTAGTCGCTTTACCGGGTGAGACGATGGAAGTTAGAATCATAAAGCCCGGCGAGGAGGCTGAGCAGGGTATAGGTTATCTGGACGACGGGACGATGGTCGTTGTTGAAGGCGCCCGGAACAAAATTGGGCGGGAATTGGTCATTAGCATAACCAGCTCGCTTCAGACCTCGGCTGGTAAGATGATTTTCGGTAAATTCGAAGGTTTTGTGCAAGAGACGGGCGAAAGCGACCGGCGAAGATCGTACAGAAAGTCGACGGGATCGAATACCTCAAAGAGCAGTAGAAATTAAAAGTGCACAGGACCCGAGACCCAAGACTCAGGTCCTTAGTCTTTGGTCTTTTTCAACTATGCTCTTCTGCTCTCTATTTAGACTTCAAGAGACATTTCAGGAAGACCGCGACGGCTAATAAGAGACCGGCGGCGAACAAAGGCCAATAAAAATGGGATTTAAAATCGCGTTTTGTGATATGCCGACCGGCAATACAGAAGGAAACAACCACGATAAGACCGGCAAGGACGAATCCAATCCAGTCGATAACGGTTACGCTAAGGGGCATAGCGTAATAGTCTCTGTAGAGTATCATTATGGCAAATACCAGCAGTGTAATGGAAATTAGGACCGGTGCCAGTACCGGGCCGGCCCACGTAACCGGTATTAGAAATAGTATATCCCAGTCCATAATAGAAGCGGGCCAGTTGAGAAGGACTTTGAGCCAGACGTAGTAAAAGATATCCCAGACTGCGAAGATGGTTAAGATATAGGCAAATTGCTGCTGAAGATTCTCTCCTGACAGTCGAGCACCGGTCAAGATGATGGCCATCGTGGCGGCTTCTCTGCCGACCTCGGTCAACAGAAGCCGCTTCCATAGAGGGGTCAGGCCAAACGTCTCCAGGGGGAAAATAAAGCCGTTGGGATGGAAGATTTCTCGCAGGTAAACGACTACCGCGGCCTCAATGTATGCAAAGGCAATGCTGAAGATGATAACGATGCAAAATCGTGTGAGTATTGTCAGTGACTCAGGACACATATCCGTTATGTTAGCGTACAGCGTTTAGGTCTTGTTTGCTGTACGCTATCCGCTATCTTTTGCAATTCTTTCAGTAGTTCTGGGATAATTTTGCCTTCCGGGACTGTTGAGATTTTTCGGCCGTTGCGGTAGATAAAGGCTTTATTTTTTGCGGCGCAGATGGCCAGGTCGGCGTCGGCAGCTTCGCCGGGGCCGTTTACGACGCAGCCCATCACAGCGATACGCAATGGTTTGTTGATATCACTTACGGCCTTTTCAACGCGGCGGGCCAGCTTGACCACATCAATTTCGACCCTGGCGCAAGTCGGGCAGACTATCAGCTCCGGCGTCGGGCGCTGGTAAAGACCGAGCGCAATTAAAATCTGTTTTGCAATTTTCGTTTCTATGACAGGGCTGCCGGCGGCACTTACCCTGATGGTGTCACCGATGCCTTCCGCCAGTAGTGTGCCAAGGGCAATAGCCGAAGGTACCTGGGCGTCTTCAGGCAGGCCCGCATGAGTCAGACCGAGGTGAATAGGATAATTGAAAGTCTCGGCAATTTTGCGGTTGATTTCTATGGTTCTTAAGGTGTCGCTGCTTTTTGCGCTGAGAACCAATTGGTCGAAATTGCGATTTTCAAAGACACGGACGTACTTTTTCATTTCCGTCAGCATCAAAGCGGTGCGTTTTTCGATTGGGACAGGCTGCTTTTTGAGGTCTCTGATACTTGCTTCGTTGACGCCGATGCGGATAGCGGTCTTGTGCATTTTGGCAGCGTCGATTATTTGCAGGATGTCTTTTCGATTTTTTATGTTGCCGGGGTTGAGTCTTACTTTGGCAGCCCCGAACTCTATCGCTTCGATAGCACGAGCGGCGCTGAAGTGAACGTCGGCGATTAGAGGGACATTTACTTTTTGGACAATCTTGGCAAAAGCAGCGGTATCGGCCCTTCTGGGGACGGCGATTCTAACCAGCCGGCAGCCAGCCCGAACAAGCTGATTTACCTGCTTGACACACCTGACGATATCGACTGTCGGTACCTTCGTCATCGACTGGATGACAACCGGGGCGGATGAGCCGATTTTTACCGCGCCGACCTTGACGGTTTTTGTTCTTCTTCTCTTAAGCATGACAAAATTGTAGCTTGTTTTATGTTTCTGAGCAAACTAAAATACCGCCAAGTTATGAAGCAAATTTTGTGCTCAGCGGCCAAAATTTTATTAGGCCGTTTATAGAAATAACTTGTATCGATGAAAGGACAAATTGCGTGTGGCTTATATTCCTTCTTCTACTTTCTGTTGTTTTCATCATCATTGCGACAACTAAGCTGAAATTGCATCCGTTCCTTGCGCTGCTTACTTCTGCCTTCGTATACGGGGTTTTTTGCGGAAAAATGTCACTTGCTGATGTCGTCGAATCGGTAAATTCAGGCTTCGGTGGCACCATCGGCTACATCGGTATCGTAATTCTGGCCGGCTCGGTCATTGGTACATTCCTTGAGAAGTCCGGTGGTGCATTTAGGCTGGCCGAAAGCATACTTAAATTTGTGGGTCGGAAAAATGTGCCTTTGGCTATGAGCATAATCGGATATATCGTGAGCATTCCTGTGTTTTGCGACTCTGGCTTTGTTATCCTCTCGGCCTTGGCCAGGGGGCTGTCGCGCAGGGCGAAGATATCGCTTGCGACCACTGCGGTGGCGCTTAGCCTCGGTCTCTATGCCACCCATACAATGGTCCCGCCGACCCCTGGGCCTATCGCGGCCGCGGGACTGCTCGAGGCTGACCTTGGCCTGGTAATCCTGTGGGGACTGTTGGTAAGTCTTATCTCTCTTACGGTTGGCTGTTTGTTTGCGGTGAAGTTTGCGAGCAAGGTGTATATTGACCCCGCGTCGGGAACTGAGGAATCCGAGGAATTCAGTCCGGAAAAGCTTGCCGCCCAGGGCCCATCGGCTCTCAAATCGGTTATTCCTATTCTGCTGCCCATAATCTTGATTGTACTGAGGTCTGTCAGTGATTATCCGTCACATCCGTTCGGTGTGGGAAATGCAGCAGTGTTCATCAGCTTTGTCGGACAGCCGGTGGTTGCGCTGCTCATCGGCGTTTTCTTTGCCCTGTTGCTGCCAAAAAAGCTGACGACCGAGATGCTTTCAGCTTCGGGGTGGCTCGGCCAAGCGGTCGTTGCCGCGGCGACTATCATTATCATTACTGGCTGTGGAGGTGCGTTCGGCAAGGTGTTGCAGAATTCCGGCATATCCGACGTTGTGAAAGAATATCTCGGCGAAAGTGCAGGCCTTAGTATATGGCTGCCTTTCATCATCGCCGCGGCACTCAAGACGGCCCAGGGCTCGTCAACTGTGGCCATCATCACAACCGCAGGTATTGTGGGTCCACTTCTCGGAGCGCTTGGTCTCGAGGCTCCGACAGCCAGAGCGTTAGCTGTAGTGGCTATAGGCGCCGGCTCGATGGTGGTCAGCCATGCGAACGACAGCTATTTCTGGGTGGTCACCGGCCTTTCGAAAATGAGCGTTAAGGATGGGTATAAACTGCAGACGCTCGGGACTCTCGTGGAAGGAGGTGCTGCGGCCATCACGCTATGGGTTATCAGCTTAATTGTGCTCTGAAAAAGGAGCTGCTGGTAAGCCGAACCGGACTATTTCATGTTAATGTCTTTACGGGATTTACTCGTATGAAAGTGATTATTGCAATGGACTCGTTTAAGGGGACCCTGGCCAGCTATGAAGCGTGTGAGGTTGTCGCAGCGGCCATTGCCGAATGCGTGCCGGACGCCCGCCTCGTAATAAAACCTATGGCCGACGGAGGTGAAGGAACCGCAAGGGCAATGATTAAGGCAGCTAACGGCCAATGGATTCGGCGAACGGTAATGGGGCCTCTGCCCGATATGCAGGTCGAGGCCGGCTTCGCCTGGTTCGGCGACAGTAAAACAGCTCTTGTCGAAATGGCCTGCGCCAGCGGCCTCGAACTTCTTTCCAAAGAGCAGATGAATCCGCTGAAAACGACGACTTACGGGACCGGCCAGCTTATCAAAGCTGCGCTGGAATACGGTGCCTGCAAAATTCTGCTGGCCGTAGGCGGCAGTGCAACCGTCGACGGCGGCGTCGGCGCCGCAACAGCACTGGGCTGGAAGTTCCTCGATGACAAAGGAAACGCAATTGCGCTTGGCGGAGCTGGCCTCGAACGAATCGCAAAAATAGTCGAACCTAAGCCCCCGCTCCTGTCTTCCGACAAGAAGACGCGGGGGAGCATTGCGCCGGTAGAGGTCCTCTGCGACGTTGATAATCCTCTCTGCGGCGAGCACGGCGCAGCGAGAGTTTACGGTCCCCAAAAAGGCGCAAGCCCCCGTATGGTGGAACAACTCGAAAAATGCCTTGCGCACCTGGCCGCCATTGTTCGGAGAAATCTGCAACGCGACATTAACAACGTCCCCGGCGCAGGTGCAGCGGGGGGGCTGGCCGCGGGCGCTCTGGCCTTTATGAACGCCACCCTCGTATCCGGTATAGAGACGGTGATGGCCCACAGTAACCTTCAGGCCGAGCTGGAATCGGCCGATTGGATTATTACTGGTGAAGGCTGCTTCGACGGCCAGTCTCTGCGGGGAAAGGTCGTCTCCGGGATTGCAAAAATGGCATTAGAGTCACATGCTCGCCTGGCTGTTCTTGCAGGCCAGGTCACCGTGCCGCAACAGGACTATCAGGCGCTTGGAATTATCACTGCCATCGGCTGCCGGATGAATGATATATCCCTTGACTACGCGCTGAAAAACTGCCGCCCCCTGCTTGGCCGCGCCGCACAACAATTCGCAAAAGAGTATCTGTCCCGATAACTCCGGCTCTGCAAAATAATGGCATGTTATTCAGCAGCCGGCTGTGACAGTTATGGTTTTCTTTCTTTTAATCACACGAAA
>CAYGBH010000118.1:2308-10651 GCA_964348055.1 uncultured Pirellulales bacterium | reverse complement strand
GCGTATTCGAATGCGTATTTCAGGCAGCGGTCGACCTGGAAGCGATTATAGACAGCCGACTGCACGGCTATCTCGTCGGGCGTTCCTTTCATTGTAAAGCCGCCTGTACCGGTGTAGAGGTCGCCGGTATTTTCGCGAACGACAACGAAGTCAATGTCTTCCGGCCCTTTATCTTTCAGCGGCGTATCCACGCCCGGATAGAGCTTGACCGGCCGCAAGTTTATATATTGGTCCAGCTCGAACCGGGCCTTGAGCAAAATACCCTTTTCGAGGATACCCGGTGCAACGTCCGGGTGGCCGATTGCGCCTAACAGGATAGCATCGAATTTGCGAAGCTCTTCAATAGCACTATCAGGCAGAGTTTCACCGGTCCTTTTGTATCTTTCGCCGCCGAAATCGAACTGGGCTAAATCGACTTTGAAACTGAACTTGTCCGCAGCAGCCTTTAACACCTTCACCGCCTCGGTGGTTACTTCCGGCCCGGTCCCATCGCCGGGTATCACAGCAATCTTATATTTTGCCATTTCTTCCTTTTCCGTTTATTTCTATTTTAACTACTATTTTCAAGGCAGGCCAGAGGCCTGCCAACCAATCATCGCGTGTTACCCGATTTGACAAATCGTACATTCTTCGCTGCTTCTATTGTGAAGTTGCCGGCATCGGCATTGGTTATCCGCCTGCCGTTGAAGTACAGTTTTTCAACTATAACATTTTCGACGCTGTGGCTATCGTTATATCCCATAAGGTACGATTTGGGAAGCTCCGTCCCTGTAACAGTAATGTTCTTGAAGTGAACATTCCTGATATGCCCTCGATGACGCGCATGTTGCTCTTCTTTGTCCGTTTCCACGGCAATCCACTGGCCCAGCGGGCTTAGCTTGCGTTTTGGGTTTTGACGGTAAAGCTCCCACGGGCAGTCTGCACTGTATATTGATAGCCCAATCCTGAGTTCAATCAGCTTATCCCTGGAGTCCTCGACACGAATGTCCTGGAAGCGTATATCCTCGACCGTCGCGAAATCGCCGTTATGAATTGTAAACGTCCCGCCTCGCTCAACGTGGATTATATCGCAGTTCTTGAACAGGATGTCACTGATTGATTTAGTCTGAAGTTCGAAGCCAATCTCCATCGCGTTGCCCCACTCTGCATTCCACATAACCGAGTTGAGAACACGCACGTTCTTAACGTTGCGCAGGCCGCTCTGGCCTTCTTTGAAATATCCCGGCGAGGCCTTGACGGCGATGCAATCGTCTTTGGTTCTAAAAAAGCAGTTATCTATGCGAAGATTTCTGCAGCCGACTATGTCAACGCCGTCGTCATTGTCGCGCCATCCGACGATTTTGACGTTAGAGATTCTCGTATAATCCGACTTGACGGACACGATCGTCCAGCCGAAGCTGTTGAGAACAATTATCCCGCTCAGTTCCGAATGGGAGCATTCGGACAACTTGACCATTTGCGTTTTGTAATCGCGGTGTGTGCCATCGAGAATGCCTCGGCCGAGCACTCGTGCATTTTTAGCTCCTTCGGCTCTTATCCTGCCTCTTACAATCGCTCCTCCGGCTATATACACTGTTTGGCCGCTGCCCAGTTTTATCTCGCCGGCCTCGTGAATCCTGCCGGCGGCAAAATACCGAACATTATCGTCGCCCGGTTTCGGTGGGTCCTTCTCAAGGGGATTGGCAAAAAGAAACAGCGGCCGTTTGATATCCCCATTTATTTCAACACTCAGGTTGCACGGCCGATCCAACTGGAAGGTTATAGCTCTGCCCTTGATTGAATGGACAATTCCGTGACTTTTCGGCCGAATATCGACTTTATCAATGTCTCTGTTAGGCATGACCGATACTGTCACCTTGCCATTGAATGAAAAATACGCAAAAGCCGCGACTTTCGAGTCATAGACGAATATCTCTCGGCCATCGACCTTTACCACAAAATCATCCGCTGCGTCGGCGCCGTCCGGTGCCTGGTACGTGACCAAAGTTGCTTCTTCACTTGTGGCCGCGGACGCAAAACAGCCGAGCATCGTATAAGCCAATATAGTTAATGCGGCCTGAGATAGTCTTCCTGCTTCTGTGCAATATTCCTTCATTCAATTTCCTCGCGACGTAAAGACTACTTTTTTATGTCATTTCAATTTGGGATTCTGCTTCTTCTTGGAATCCTTGAACTACCCTGTCGTCGGCATTTTGGCCTTCGTCTGCCTTCGCCACCTGTGCAGCATTCTGCGAAGCTCAGCCGCCCTTTTCGGCATCTGGGTCGCCAGGTCGTTTCTCTCGCCTAAATCATTTTTCAAATTATATAGTTCGATGCGATTGTTTTCGTACCATTCGATTAGTTTGTAATCGCCGGCGCGTACGGCTCCGCTTGGCCTGCTGCCGCTTCCATGAAAGTGTGGATAATGCCAGTAGATTGCTTTGCGATCCAATTTGCCTTTGTTTGTCAGCAGCGGCATCAAGCTGACACCGTCAACGTGCTGTTCGGGCATCAACGGCAGTTCTGCCATCTCCAGCATAGTAGGATAAAAGTCCGTGCTGGTTACCGGCTCATTGCACACGCTGCCCGGTTTAACCACGCCGGGCCACTTTATAATCATCGGCTCACGAATCCCCCCTTCGTACAGCCAGCCCTTGCCAGCCCGCAGCGGCAGATTACTCGTCGGCGCCTCTCGCGGCACAGTGGACAATCCTCCATTGTCCGACATAAATATCACGGCCGTATTGTCCGCCACGCCCAGCTCATCTAACTTTTTCATCACCCGCCCGACGCTTTCATCCACACTTTGAACCATACCTGCAAAAGTCGGATTGTCCTGAACGCACTTGGTCATGTAACGACCATAAACAGGAATAAACCGAGGCCCGACGGGCTTTGGCAGTTTCTCGGCCTTGGACTTATATTTGTCAGTTAGATTCTGCTTCGACTCCAACGGAGTATGCACCGCATAGTGCGAGAGGTACAGCAAGAAGGGCCTATCCTTGTTCGCCTCCAGAAACTTCAGCGATTCATCGGTCAGCCTATCCGTCAGATACTCGCCTTCCTCGCCGCCAGCTGGCATCATCTCCAATGCCCGCCTTTTGTTCTTATACGGATAAAAGTACGTCGGCGGAGCACCCGAATAGTCACCGCCGATATTGATATCGAAACCCTGCCGGTCAGGATAGAAATCGGCTCGCCTTTTTGAATCCGGCGGTGCTAAGTGCCATTTGCCCACAAAGCCGGTGGCGTAACCTTCCCTCTTGAATACCTCAGCTATCGTTATCTCCTCCAGCGGCAGGCGATCGACGTATTTGGTGGGTTTCTGGCTGGCCCCTATCCACTGTGTTATTCCCAGTCTTGCGGGATACTTACCGGCCACGATACTGGCCCGCGTTGGCGAGCAGACCGGGCAGGCCGCGTAGGCGTCGGTGAAGCGCATACCTTCGCTTGCCAGTTTATCGATGTTCGGCGTCTCGTAGAAACTGCTGCCGTAGCAGCCCACATCAGTCCAGCCCAAATCATCGATGAGAAAAAAAACAAAATTCAATTTTTTCTTCGTCCGGCTTGACGCTTGTTGATTGCTGCTCGCACTTCCCGAAACGGCCAGCGCCGCTGCGCCTAAGCCGATGCCCTTTAAAAAATCACGCCTGTTCATCGAATCGTTCTCTTTATTCTTTTGATGTTTTACTTTTAACTTTTTACTTTTACCTTTTGCCTTTCTACTATACTCTCCAAGAAACTGATTATCAAGAGAATCTATGGGTGGCAGCCACTGAATGAGCGAGGCGAATGAAGTGGATGGAAAAAATCTTTCAACAAACAGAGCATTATCGCAAAATCCATGGCTTTCTATCGATGCCATAAACTATGGTCGGCAGCGGATGCAAAGGCGGATAATTAGAACCTATCCCAAAACCTATGCAAAACAGAGTTGTCAATACTAATAACGAAACTTTATAGGATTTCGGGATGGCTTATAATACCTAAGATACTTAGGTAATGGCAATTAGCTTATTCATGTTCTTTGAAAAAGCGAACCATTCGGTTCGGTTTGCTATAAGTAATTCTTTCCCTTTTGCGGTTAGAGAATAATACTTTCTCTTTCTTGAAGGTCCTGCAAGTTTCCATTTGCTTTTAATCAGTCGTGCTTTTTCCATCTTGTGCAGGGCTGTATAAACGGCTGATTGACGCCATTGGAAAAAGCCTTTTGTTTTTTGATGAGCTGTCTGGATAAGCCCGTAGCCGTGCATTTGCTGCTTTTCGAGCATTGAAAGAATCACAAATTTGATGCTCCCTTTTATAATCTGCTGGTAAAACATCTACACTTTCCTTTCCTTAGGGTAAAAGGGTGAATATAAAATAATACCTAAGATACTTAGGTATTGTGCCGACGCCAACCTATCAAAAAGTCAGCACTTTTAATTTCCGTGTTCTTTATAATACCTAATATACTTAGGTATTATTGAAAATCAACCAAAAAAAGGCAGAAACACAAACAAAACGGGAGCATGAACTCAAACAAAAAGGGGTCAGGAACACAAATATTGTAGACGATTACCAAGAAAATCACGGCAGGAAAGCAGAGTTTGTTATTTGTGCTTGGTAGCGAAGCTAACTTCGTAGAGTAGCATTTCACACCAATTGAATTATATCGATTCTCGCGCTTGACATCGGTCCACATTTTGCATATTCTGCTCATTAATGGAAAAAGCAACGGGAAGTTCTTATACCGGCATAAACTTCTCTGTGTTAACCATTCTATGTAGATTGTATAATCATTGTTGTGTGCGAAGTAAATGAAAAGCATGATACGGGCGAGAGTAGGTCTAAAGGAATAATGAAAAATGAAACATAATACACATATTTACCTGGCGGCGAAGGGGATTGAGTTCCTATATGAAGGTCTGGGAAACCTGCGCTACGCAACCACGAACCGAAGAGCGGTTCCGGCAACGAGATCAAAACGGCGGCGGGAGGGAAAGGTTCTTCAGCGAATGCTCATGCACTATCAGGATGCTATTAGCGAGGCTTCCTGGGCCCCGGATGATATCCTAAGCGACAAATCCCAATACCATACATTCAAGCTGTTTACGGACCGGGAGTTCCCTGATAGTCGTGCATTCGCGAAGGAAATTCATGGCGGTCGATACTATCGAGCTTCCGGCGGTGGCGGCCTTCCCTATAAGGTGGACCATCTTGCGCGGGTTATATCAGACATGAATAAGTTGAGAAGATACAACGATCGCTGCTCAATGAATCAGATCATGTATCAATTCCTGCTTATATCGCATTATATCGTCGATGCCCATGTCCCAATGCATTGTGACCTGAGAGATGACCCGCCCTCAGCCAGTGACACAACCAAGCCAAGGAACGGAAACTACTACTCTGATGCTTTGCATGGTGAAATAGAACAAATATGGGAAGATGCCGTCAAACCCGTGGCGATAGATGAGGAAATCATTAAAGCCAAACGGAAAGATGATGATAGGCCGGCGTCCTCATTGTCCCAACAAGTTCAGTTTAATGTTACTAATGACGACCATTGCGATGAAATAACACCTTACGTGATCCCTGATAATAACATGATGCAGTATATGATAGACTTATGTATCCGGACGAAGGAAAGAGCCCTTCAGTTATTCCCCATAGACGACCCGTTAAATTGGAACCAACAGATTTTTCCCGCGATGTCAAGGGAGATATTTGCCCGGACAATAGGAAATTTGATAACGGTATGGATATGGATCTGGGGTGAAAGCTAAGGAGCCCTCCAGGAGTGCGATACTTCGCACCACTCCTTTATCTGCGAATGAACCGCCTGTGGGTCATCCGTCGTCTTGAGCTGGTTGTTATGTGCTCCTTTGAATATACCTCTCGGTCCACGGACAAGCTGCGATGCAGATGCCGCAGAATGCACCCTGTATTCCCGTTCTATACTGTGCAGCTGCTAATGCTGAGCGACGACAGGCGAAAGCGTCAAAGAACTCATCACGGTGTTTGTTAGGGTGCCAATCATTACCGGTTGCGGCGCGGCCGGGACATACATCTACGCACGCACGGCAGTCGCCGCAACGTGACTCGATCACTGGTGTTCCGACAGGTAGTTCTGCATCCGTTAACACTCTGTTGAGTCTAACGGCGGAACCGAAGGCTTTGGTAACAAGCAGTGCGCACTTTCCGATCCAGCCGAAACCGGCGAGCGTGGCAACCGTCTTCTGGGGAAGCTGTGTTGAAAGCGTCTCGGGCTCAATCCCCTCGTCTGTCGCCGCAGAACTTATCGCGCTGAATCCAAGATGTCGCAGGAGCTCTGCGGCCGACTCGCTCAGTTCCCCCAGTAGATCGTTCGCCCGTACATATTCTCCGTGGTATTTCTTGGTGGGACCGTCCTTGATGCAGGCTATGATCTCCGGACGCAGCGCAACAGCGAAAGCGACCGCTCGCGGCAGGTCGCAGCGCACTTGCGGGGGCAGAACGCTAAGGTCTGCAAATCCAACCAGGCTCGCGCCGTTCGTCTTTAGCAATTGTGTCAGCTCGTCCGTAGTGGTCATCTCTCTGTACGCATAACATAATAATATACAACATTTATCCGCCGCTCATTTGGCGCACGAAACCCCGATGCTGTCTATCGGGACTGATTTATACTGCCATTACGCTAATATCAAGAAAATCGTGGCAAGAAAGCAGGGGTTGTTATTCGTGCTTCGTGGCGCAGCTTACTTAGCATGGTAGCATTTCTCACAACTTTGACTATTCATTCTCAGGTTCAACAACTCGGCGGATGTCTTTGCCGCAATGCTGGCATTTACCACTTAGAATCAGCTCGTCTTGCCTCATTTCTGCTTTCTCAAGGACAATCGGTACTGAACCCAGGCATCTACTGCAGAATACGTTGCAGAGAATTTCCCGCTGCGCCCACTCTGGAATAACCTTCCAGCGTTTCTCGGCGTCTGCTGTGAATGGGTTGTTTGTTTGAATTGGTCTTATCATTTTATACCAACATCATACAATAATTATTCAAGGTACAATATTTCGCACCATCTTAATCTTTTACTACGTGAGATAGCAAAGCTTATCTCACAGGAGTTTACCCTTAGCCTGTCGAAGGGCCCGTTCTATATCACCAAATTGATTAGAAATTTATCTTCCTCAGGCGGACAAACAACGGATGATAACGGCCGGAGTCAGGCGCGCGGTTCACCGCGTACGCTGGATGCCTTGGGGCGGTCATTCTTCTATTTTCCTCATATCGACAATTTCGGTAACGACGAACTCGCGGTCATACTGATTGAAATGCCCGACGCCGATTCCTCTGTCAGGGCTCAAGTAGCCTCGGAAATGTGCATAAACATAAAAGCTTCTTGGGCGAAACTCGCCCTTCTTGAGTATATAATATCGCTTCCCGATATCAGGATTGTGGACGAGCCACCATCTGGCACCGGAATCCTCAGGCAGAAATTCGCTATTCTCAAACTCAAGCATCAGCTTTCCTTTCCTCTCGATATGCTCATATCCGAAATCCTTGAGTGTTACCTTCGGGCTACCGGCTTTGATATCAGCGATGGCAGCAGCTCGGCCTGTTTGAAAACCTTGAGTGCGAGGCCACGTCCCGCTCCCGGAAGAGTACGTGACGTGAATGCATTTAAGACCACTTTCGTAACCCTCATAATAGGAATAGATGAATTTCTCCTGTTTCTCGACTGATCGATATTTCTGCCGCGAAAGATGGACCGCTTCCTCCTTCAGCTTCTCTGGGGCAGTTCCAAACTGCCCCTCGGCAATCAGCCTGGAGGAGCTTCCGTCATAGGGCGTTGTACATCCCCCGATCAAGCTTGCCAACAAACCAAGAATTGCAGTGTAATATTGCCACTTTTTCATCTTCATGGTCCAACATAATAATATACAACAATTTGCTTATTTTTATCGTAGAAAGAAAATCCCACCGATACACAAACCCGATATACTACTTATCATATTGGCACATTCGCGCCGAACAAGTAGTTCTCGGTAGTTCGGGTCACATTCTTGCCCCTTAAATGCCGACAAACGTTTTGTAATAGCTTCGGCCATACTGTGACCGCTTCTGATTATTGTTATTTGTTTAAAGGTCCTTAATACAACAAGCAAAATTGGAATAGCAAACATTATAAAACTTGGCTTTACTTCAAGTTTGTGACAAACCCGGACTACTATATAAACAAGGAGTATGGTTAAGCAGATGTTTATTATCGTATGTGTTATTATCGTCATGGTCTTTCTCAAAAAAAACATTGGTATTATAAGCAGAACAACATTCTTAACTATTGGTATTAGGGGCGTTAATACAATTGCCAGAATATACACCGCAATTATTTTGAACAC
>CAYGBH010000118.1:0-2208 GCA_964348055.1 uncultured Pirellulales bacterium | reverse complement strand
TTTGTAAGAATCTCTTTCCTCACAGAGGGCTTGGGCCTTTCTGTATAAGTTCTCGCGCGTTAATTGTATTAGCTCACGGATAACCTCTCTGTCATCTTGGCGCACTTTCTTTTGAAGGCGTTTGAGTCTGTTAGTAATACTCCTCTGAACACCTTCGAGCTGGCTGAGTGTAATGTTATCATCAGGATTTTGCTTAGGACTCATTGTCTACGACCTCCCGCAAATATCTTTAACAACCTTTTTGGGCCAGTTTGTTTATAAGGCCGCCGGCCTTGATAATTTCCAGTGCAAAGTCAGGCAGCGGCCTAAAATCAATATCAACACCGGCTGTTTTGTTCTTAATCAGGCTGGCTTTGTAATCAATTTCCAGCTCGTCGCCGTCGTTGATTTTTTCGAGCGCGTCTGCAGATTCAATCAGATAAAAGCCGTTGTTGATTGCATTGCGATAGAAGATTCGGGCGAAAGATTTTGCGATTACGGTCTGTACACCCACGCCTCGGATAGCCCAGACGGCGTGCTCCCTACTGGAGCCACAGCCGAAGTTCTCGCCGGCGACAATCACATCACCCGATTTGGCCTTTTTGGCGAATTCTACATCCAAATCTTCGAGACAATGCTTTGCAAGCTCAGCTTCATTGTCGGTATTCAAATACCTCGCCGGAATAATCTCATCCGTATTTATATGGTCTCTTTTGTAAACATGTGCCTTTGACATAATCACATTCCTTACTTTTGTTTACAAAAATTAAATATTAAAATGTAAATTATCAAAATTACCTTTTTTACTTTGCATAGATTGTTTAAAAAAGTCTCCTTTGGTGCTCAGTACCTAATTATCTAGTTTCAGTCTCTTGTTCATTGACAGGTGGACCCCAAGTCTTATCCGGCCTGAGTGTAAAGCCAAGAATTACAAGCAGGATGAATGCGATTATTATGGAGATCAAGATGATAAACTTGTACTTTCTTATTTTGCCTAAGAAAGACTTAGCCATAGTAAACCTCTTGCTATCGCTGATTTCACTGATTAATCTTTTGTTTTTTTGTCATAATCCCTCAACTTTTCTTCGATTGCAAAATTAACATATGCTTTAGAATACTTTATCCAAGCACCAATTGCACAAGCTATTAGTATTATTTCACACAATATAAAAGTCATCAGGCGTCCAGATTTAGTATTGCTGGCAGCCATGATAAATGAAGCAAAAAGATCAAGTAATGCTGCTAGCGTTATTAGAATAGCACTTTGCATTGATGGTTTTTTCAGTTCATTCATAGCTTTTTCCTCCCTTTAATCTGTGAAATCCGCGGTTAAATGTATTTTCTTGGGTCGGTAAGTTTGCCTTCTACGGCGCTTGCTGCGGCTGTGGCCGGGCTGGCAAGATAAACTTCGCTTTCTGGATGGCCCATTCGGCCTACAAAGTTTCTGTTGGTTGTGCTGACGCACTTTTCACCTGCGGCCAGGACGCCCATGAAGCCGCCGAGGCACGCCCCACAGGTCGGCGCGGCTATAACGCAGCCGGCGTCGTAGAATATATCGAACAGGCCTTCGTCCTTTGCCTGCTTCCAGATTGTCGGCGTCGCGGGCACAACAATTGTGCGAATGGCAGCTTGTTTTCCTTCGAGGATTTTTGCGACGATTCGCAGGTCCTCGATTCGGCCGTTCGTGCAGCTTCCGATATAGGCCTGGTCCATTTTTTTGCCGGCACATTCGCCGATGGGGACACCGCCGCTTGGCAGGTGCGGCAGGGCGACCATCGGCTCAATTGCAGAGCAGTCAAACTCCTCGACGCCGACGTATTCGGCATCCTCGTCTGATTCATAGACGGTATAATTGGTCTTTTCTTTGAGGTGCTCATCAAGATATTGCTTTGTTACCTCATCGAAACCGATTATACCGCTCTTTGCTCCGGCTTCGATAGCCATGTTTGTTATGGTCATTCTCGCTTCGCACGACATCTCAGTAAGGGCCGGGCCGACAAATTCCATCGCTCTGTAAAGTGCGCCGTCGGTGCCGATTCTTGCGATGATGGCAAGGATGACGTCTTTACTATAAACGCCGGGGCCGAGCGAGCCGTTGAGTACAAATTTCATTGAAGCCGGGACCTTGAACCATAACTGTCCCGTCGCAATTGCCGCTGCCGCATCAGTTGAGCCGATGCCGGTGCTAAATGCCGCGAACGCCCCGTAGGTACACGTGTGCGAGTCGGG
>CAYGBH010000117.1:0-10659 GCA_964348055.1 uncultured Pirellulales bacterium | reverse complement strand
CAACTTTTCTGATACCTTCTTCATTTCCACCTTTTGAAACGATACTTACCTCTTCGGTACCAACCAAGTTCTCCACCTCTCGGTCGACAAAATCCTGCCAGCCGTCCGAAGCAAAAAAGTCTCTGGTAATTACATCATTACGACCTGCAACTTTCGGCAATTCTACAAAGGATATTTTTAATTCCGGATTTGACTTACCTTCCGTGTTCATTTCCTCTGTCGTAGACGCCGCTGCCGCGGCCTGGGGTGTTCTCCTGATAAGCACTCTGACCCACAAAAAAGCCATCACTGCGACCAAGCACAACGCTGTAACGCTCTTTTTCTTCTCTGCAGCCAATTGACTAAAAAACCTGTTAGGCCCGTTAATAATCTTGAGATTCTTTCTCATTTTCAACTCTTGCCTTTTGCCTTTTTTCTTTTATCCTTGCCCGACTTTTGCTCTGTAATAAATGACCGCCCTTGTCTCCATACTTACTTCGCCGCCAAAATCGCTGTCGTTCACGAGTTTGACCTGCTCAATGCGAACCAACCTATCCGACTCTTGTAGCCGCCGATAGAATTCGAAAACTTGAGTTAATTTACCCTTACACAGCATATTCACCGGTATACAGTTTAATCCGCCAGCCTTTATTTCCTCATCAGGTGCAATCACCTGCTCTCTTAGATTATGCTCATTCATCAAATCAGCGATTCTGCTCAAAAACGTACCAAGGGCCCTCTGCTCCGGTATATTTGCCTCATACTTTATAAGCTCCCTCTGCAGCTTCAGTAATTGCTCTTTTAGCAAGGGTAGCCGCTTACTATCCGCAGTGCCTTTGGCAATAGCAAGCCTCTGAGCAGCTCTTGTCTGCTCGACAGCCTTTATTCTCTTCTGTAAAGGTAGATACCGAAACAGCACAAACCCGCTCACTATTGCTCCAGCTGCAACACATATCGCTATTTGTTGTCTTTCTCGAAACAACATCTTTGCTTTTTACCTTTTACAATTCGCGATAATTCGCCAGGTAGCAACTTATCTCAAATTCACTCACCTCGATATTTCCTCCATCTTCTCGAACGCCCCATTCGGCATTTGGGGTCCTTCCCGCAAGACCTGCCCTCGAGCGAAGTAAAAGGTCGCTTTTCGCTCTTATCTCAGCTGATCGTGAAAAAAGAGATGGCACAATCTGACAAAAATATGGCGAGTCTTCTAATTCACATATAAAAGCTGTCACATCGCTCCCCTTTGCCGCTATGCCGCTTATCACCACCTTAAATCGAACATCACCAAGTGGCAGTTCTTGCTTTTCACTAAACTTAGTCCGGGCCGCTCTTACAACAGCACCTGCACCAGGGAACGGTTGAGGCTTCTGCTTGTCCACAAACTTCTCAGCAACGAACTCCACTTTGCTAAGAACTATCTTTTCATCAATCAAAAAGCTTATCTCTGCCAAGACACTTGCCACATCGATTTTGGAATCAATTTCCTTTATAGATTCCGCTTTTTTCTGTAACCGGCTCAATTCGCTTTCAAGTTCGCCCGATTTAGCCGACACCCTCTCTGCTTCTGCCTGCCTTGTCACCATTTGAGCATACTCGGCTTCTGCTTTTGAAATCGAATGTGCAGTGACAAAATTCCACACCATCATCACCACAAGTACACCACCCAAAGCGACGTATTGCGTGTGATAACTAACCTGCTGCCGTCTGCCGCTTTTATACCATTGGGGAAGAAAATCTATTTCCTTCTCTGACATAATCATCTCGCTTGGCGATTCACACTTTGCGCTGCGCTCCAGCCCTTAAGACTGAGCCCCACAGCTACCGCCCACTCACAAAGCAAATCTCGCCTATCACCACCAAAATTCAAATTCGTCCTCTTGCTCGACAAATCGAAACCCCTCAACGGCTGGGCTACTTCAATCTCAACTGTCAATTGTCGCTTCAAAACATCAAGCAAAATAGTTTCGTACGCCCCCCCTCCGGTAAAAATTGCTCGCTCCACACGCTTGCCTCTGAAGGTGACCGTATAATATCTAAGACACAGTGATATCGCTTTCGCCAGCTCTCCAGCAACTGCACTTACCACGTCAACCATCAACTGTCGTGTTGACGCATCGAGCTTGCCCTTGACGTCCTCAAACGCACCGCATTGCATCCGGGGCTCCTCGTCGCCGGCAGACGACTGCTCCACCAAGTCCGGCCTCAGCCTCGAAGGGCCCTTTTCGGTCCGAAGCGTCGCTCGCAGCATCTGGGCCTCACCGACGTTAATACCTAATTTCGCTGCGATCTCCTGATTAAATTTCTCTCCGCCAATCGGTATCTGCTTAACGAAACTGATTTTTCCCCCACGATCAAACACCACAGTTGTAAAGCGGCATCCCACATCCACAAAAACGACCGTGCGCTCTTTATCCTCGCGACGTCGCAGCGACCTATCAAGGCTCCTGAATAATGCACACGGAACCGTATCTATTGCCACCGGTCTGAGTCCAGCTTCCTTAAGCATCTCAATGTGGCTCTTTATTGTTTCATTATCTACAGCAAACAAAATTAACTCACTCTTTATCTCATCACCCTCCCAAACATCGCCGGCAACTAAATAGTTCATCGCATCTCTATCCGGATCCAATCCGAAACGCTGGGCAACTTCCCTCCTCAAAGCATGCTCGATTCCCTCGCTCTGGATTTGGGCCAATCGCAGAGACGTGATTTTTAATCTTTCGTTCGGCAAACACGAGACAACATTTCTTCCGCGGAACTTACCCTTCACAAGCATTTGTTTTATCGCCGAAATAACAAAGCTTCTCCTTTGCTGCTCATCACCGTTTATATCAGCATCAATGCGAGCCCTATCCGCTGTAAGAACACCTATCTGTCCTCCATTGGTCACCAGTTGAATCATCTTGATGGAATTATGACCTATGTCTAATCCTATCGGCTGCAGTCCTCTAGTTTTCAAACCCAAACTTATCATTTTCGACCATCAGTCCACAATCGAAACAAACCCTGTAACAGGTTCTACTGTAACTGTCATGGTTATTCCGCCTGCCTGCAAGCTGATAACACCGTTGTTCAAAGGAGTACCATTGCCGTTATAAGGACTTCCGAGATAATCAAATTTAACCTCGCTGGTCGTATCAAAATCAACATCAACGATGTCAACCTTATCCAGCCTGCCGTCGTTACGAAAATCTATAACGTAATCGAACCCCTTTCTCACAGGATGCGGTATTACGGCACCGCCCTGATCTTCTATGCTGTACCTCTCTGTTGTCTTATCAAACACAACTGAAAATTGTTCTCCTCTGCTGATTGACATACTTTTGGCGTATTCCAGATCTGCCATGATCATATGTGACGCAGACCGAATTTGAACACTGGCCGCAGAACTCATAATCGGTATCACCGTCATTGCCACTATCGCAATTATCACAACTACAATCAGGATCTCTATTACGGTGAAACCGCCGCTCATACCTCGCAAATCATATCTGGCGTCTCCGCTGAGACATGAGTAACGCGACTTTGTCCGCAGATAGGTAAAGTCGGGCATTCTAACTGACCTCCTCTCTCTGTACCTGAACATTATCAACACCCACCTCTGTTCCTTTTTCGTCCTCTTGGAGATGCATCTTTACCGACCATCCAACTAGCGCAGACAACTCTTTGCATTCTTCATATTCTCTGACCTATACGAGCCGGCAGAACCGGTAGATTTTTCTCGTCGGCCTGATATCTTTCGCGTACAGTCTAAGCGATTTCAGTGTCGTATCCCTGTTCTTCTAAAGTCAAGGTCAACAGAATTGTTATAACCGTCAAAACAATACGACAGGAACTATCGAACTATCCTATCGCTTGTGGTGCTGGGGTATGTAATTTGGTGCTATTAACATATTTTAGATTTTTCTTTTTATTGTATATAAAGGCCGATATTTCATCGTATGCAAAGGCCGATAAGCATTAGTCGCTGGTATTTAGCCGTTAGTCGTTGCAAGCCAACTTAAGGTTCACCGAAGTTCTAACCCACTTGTCATGAAAGTCGCAGAGTCCCTTTAGGTAAGGCCCCCCGAAGGAGGGACGGTATCCATAATCAATAAAAAAAGGCTGACCTGCCCGAGGGACAAACCTTTGGGTAGGCGGGCCTGCTATTGGCAACTGTCTTAGCACGGTCAGCTAAATAATCAATCCTTGTAGCTTTCAAAAACGTGCATGTGCAGCACTATTATCGGCCTGGAATAAACCACTTTCGGTATCAAGTCTCCAACTTGCTATTCCGGCCCCTGCAGGTTCGCCATCAAACCGAACCGTGTTAAGATTATTAAAAGGATTGGTAGGAATCTGTTCAACATATGGACCATACCGGCCTACTTTTGTTGTCAGAGCGGCTTGAAAACTGGCGAAAGAGTCAAAATCGCCAAGACATTCTCCGTGATGAGCACGGTATAAATTAAGCTGAGCACGCATTTCTTGAAGCCCGTCAATCAGGCCGCGAATCTTGGATTCGGCGCTGGCCTCGGTAAACTTTGGAACAACTCTCATCGAAACTACGCCCAATACGGCTGCTATGATTATGACCTCAACATAAGACAAGTGAACCCGCTCTTTCATAAGTCCTCCTCTCAAATAAAAAGGCTGACCTGCTGTCAGCAATTGCCTCGGCACGGTCAGCCTTTATTTTCAAAGCCATTTAGCCGCGTAAATTCACGGCGTTATTGTCATGTTACATTAGTAGTTAGGATCGTACGGTGCCTCGATTGCCCCGTTTGTTTCATCGTAAGCCCAGCCAACGGTAGCAGTTGTGTTACCAACAACATCACTGTTTGTGAAAGGCTCTACCGGGATGTCCCTCATATAAGGACCAAAGTCACTACCAGTGGTGCTTCCATTTACGTCTGTTGTCATTGTCATTTGGTTAGCAAAGGTGGCCAGAGCAGGCGGGATATCATTGTGCTGGATCTTGTAGAGTTCAATCTGTGCACGCAACATTTGAAGGTTGCTTGCCAAACTTGAATACTTGGCTTCGGTGCTGGCATCCGTAAATTGAGGAATCACAATGGCTGCTAATATACCCAGGATGACCACGACAATCAAAATTTCCACTAATGTAAAACCACTTCTCGCTTTCATTTTTTGCCCCCTTTTTCAAAATTTCTGTTTCTGGTTATACTCACATCTTGTTATAAAACACACAACATCACAACATGACAGTTTTTCCCGAAATTCCGCGTATCTACCTAATCGATACAATCGATACGTTACCTACGCTGCATCTTTAATTTCTTAAATGAACCGTAAATCCCCCCACAATTGAAACCTTAAAAACAGACCCCAAAAAACAGTTTGCAAATAACTTTTGGACTCCCCACGGCCAATAAAACCTCAAAATCTTTAACGTCCGAAAAACACTTCGGCCGTTTTTTACAGGGTTTATAATACATGTCCAAATAAAGTATACGTTGTAAACGCTGCACTGCCAAATTTTCAGACGGGAGAACTACAGAAAAAAACAAGACTGCATCCCATAATATGCGCATCGAAGTCAAATATCCGCCAAGGTGGGACACTCTACAAATATGTCATTGCAGGTCTGCCTAAGGCGGACGAAGCCAGGCCGGTAATCTCAAAAAAATTAACCTGCGTTTTACATGGGTTTCCTTTCCCCCACCCGATGTCTTCAAAGAAGCCAAAAAAAAAGCCTCAAATTCGAGTCCATCAAAAACACCAACGAAGCCCTCAAAAACCGCTCTAAATACAAACTCCAATCGAACAAAATAACAGGCTGTGTATACTTCATTCGGAACACTTGATGGCACTGGTCACTTTTACCACATCAACCATTTCAGCTACATCGTGGACTCGGACGATTGAAACCCCTGCAGCGGCACACAGAGCAACTGTCGCAGCAGTGCCGAATATCCTCTCGGATGGTTTTTCTTTGCCGGTTATCTTGCCGATAAAGCTTTTCCGACTCGTACCGACAAGCACGCGATAGGGCGAAGCTACAAACTTCTCAATATTTTTCAGAAGCAAAAGATTGTGCTCTAACGTCTTGCCAAACCCTATCCCGGGGTCAATAAAAATCATATTTTTCGCAATGCCTAAATCTTCAGCTCGTCTCGCCCTCGACAAGAGAAACTCCAGAACCTCGCCAACAACATCTTCATACTTCGGCTCAACTTGCATCATTGCAGGTGTGCCCTGCATATGCATTAAAACGACCGCCATCTGCTGCTCAGCTGCCAATCCCCCCATCCGCTCATCGCCCAATGCGGTAATATCGTTTATCATTGCCGCCCCCGCTTCCAGAGCAGCTTCTGCAACCTCAAAGTTTTTAGTATCGACACTAATCGGCACATTTGCCTTTTTGCAAAGCGCCTTTATCACCGGTACTACGCGTTTTATATGCTCTTCCGCCGAAATCGGTGCAGAACCCGGCCGCGTAGATTCGCCGCCTACATCTATTATCGCAGCACCATCTGCAGCCATCTGCAGACCGTGCTCAATGGCCCTGTCGGTATCGAAGAATTGCCCACCGTCGCTGAACGAATCCGGCGTGACATTCAAAACCCCCATCACAACACAGCCTGCCGAAAAATCCAACCGCCCTCTCGGCCACTCAACAACATTTTCATATGTCACATCTTGCATATCGTATGTCGAGCCTATGTCACTATCTATTAAAACCACCCTTCAATGACGACAGACTCCCCCAGCTATCATCCAGATTCCTCTGGCGTGGTAAACGGTAGGTTCGAAGCCTGCCTCGTCAAGCAGCTCTTTGAATTCCTCTTCACGGAAATAGTGAATTCCCCAGAACTTCTCATCCAGAGATGCTTTAAGCCTGTTGAAAGGATTTGAGCTACGCAGGCACAGTGCCGCTGAAAAACGCCCATTTGGTTTTATTACTCGATGAAGTTCGCCGAGTACCTGTCGGATATTTTTAAAAATATGAATAGCACCACAGCAATTGGCAACATCTATCGATGAATCTTTGAGGGGAAGACAATGGGCATCGCCGTGCATGAATACAATGTTTTCAATCCCAGATTTCTTCGCTTTCGTGTTTGCATACCTTAACATAGGCCAGGAGAGGTCAAAGCCAATGACTTCCCGGTCAGAACTTTCTATGGCAAAAGGCCGCGTAAATACCCCCGGTCCGCAGGCAAGGTCAAGCACCCTATCTGCAGGGCCAGCCTTTAAGATTCTTTTGATAAGTGCAATCTCATCATCTATGCTGATTTTCAGAAATAGGGTAAAAAGTTTACACCCCCTCCACCATTTACTCTCGTATATCTTCACCATTTTTTCGGATTCCATGAGTTTCTGCCCGCGTCCTCTCTCTACGTTGTTAGAGGGCAAAAATTCAACTACTCCATCCGAAACGGGATATTTCAGCCCGCATTCAATACATATGAAATGTTCAGCGTGAGCCTGTAAATTCATTTTACACTTCGGACAGCAAACAAACTCTTGAATTCTCATTACGCAAATCTCCGAATCTTGTACCTATTTAGCACATTTTTGATGAATTCTATTCTTTATATACTAAATCTTGAAGCCAAGTGCTGCCAGCTTTTCAGCAATACTTTGGCAAGGGTTCTCCAAGATGACCCTCGTATTCTGAAATTCCCTCCGCACCGGGTAGTTTTTCCGCAGGCTATCAAAAAATTCGCCTCTCTTTACCGGCGGTTTTTCTAAAATCTGCCGCAGTCTCGCATCATCCTGGTCGATTCTGTAAATCTTCTGCACAGCACCAAATAACGCTTCCTGCTCAGCACCTTTGTTCGAATCTATCTTTAGCTCACAGACAGCAGGTTCAGGCAAAAAATCCTCGATGTCAAATTTGTCCTCAAGCCCAAAATATTTACACGCCGCTTTATAAATCATAATCATACCTGCAACTTTCCCGTCCAGCGCATAGCCGGCAATATGCGACGTGCCAATATCGACCATTTCCAAAAGCTCCGTATCGATATTCGGCTCGTTTTCCCAGACATCGAGCACAACAGCCTTCAACTGCCCCGATTGTATCGCTGCCTTCAAAGCACCGCTGTCGACCACACCACCGCGCGAAGCGTTAAAGAACACACATCTTTCCTTTAGCGATTTGAAAAATCTCTCGTCAGCCAGATGATGCGTTTTATCCAATCCCTCAAACGTCAATGGTGTATGCAGAGTTATAAAATCGCAATCGAAAAGTTCTTCTATCGGCAGATATTTTGCCTCGCCGGTTTGTCTGTGCAAAGGCGGGTCGTTCAGATAAACCCTCATGCCCAAAGCTTCGCACTTTTTAGCCACCCTGCTTCCGACATTACCTACGCCTATAATGCCTATCGATTTGCCATCCAGGTCAATATCGTACTTCTGGCCGATCTCGAGCAGCCCGGCAATTATATATTCCGCTGCGGAGTTGGCGTTTGAGCCCGGCGCCGATGCAAAGCCAATATTGTTACGCCGAAGAAAGTCAATATCTATATGCTCAAAGCCTATAGTAGCGGTACCTACGAAACGAACCTTGCTGCCGGCCAACAAATGCTCACTTACCTTTGTGATACTGCGAACCAATAGAGCATCGGCATCAGCCACAATGCTTGGTGTTATCTCCCGGCCGGAAGCCGTCTCAACCTGGCCGATAGAAGAAAAGCATTGCTCTACATAAGGAATATTCTCATCCGCGATTATCTTCATAATTGACCTTGGGTCTTACGCACTCATTTCAAATCCGGCAATCTCTGTCTCACAATCCGGACAACGGGAATTTTTTACATGATTCGCAGCTATCCTGTAGCCAATACGCTCGATCAACATCCTGCCGCAGTTATAGCAAAAAGTACTTTCGGATTTCGACCCCGGCACGTTGCCGAGGTAAACATAATGCAGCCCTGCCGCTTTACCTATCTCCTCGGCGCGCTGAAGACTGCTAAGAGGTGTCGGCACGGAATCTAAATACTTGTATTGCGGATGAAAACGGCTGATATGCCACGGGACATCGACACCGGCCTTTGTAACAATAAATTCGGCAAGTTTTTTTAACTCATCGTCGGAATCGTTTTCACCCGGCACCAGCAGCGTCGTAATCTCAAGCCAGATACTCGTCTCCTTTGCGATATAGCCGATCGTATCAAGCACAGCCGGCAATCTTGCCTTGCAAAGCCGCGTGTAATAATCCTCGCTAAACGATTTCAGGTCCACATTTAATCCGTTGAGCCATTCGCCGGCAAAATCAATCGCTTCGATAGTCATATAACCGTTACTAACAAAAACGTTCGTCAGACCTCTTTCCTTTGCCAAACGCCCACAATCGTTGCACAACTCCATAAAAATTGTCGGCTCAGTATAGGTGTACGCGATACTCTTACACCTGCTGCGAACAGCCCCCTCGACAATTTGCTCCGGCGTTATCGGCTCTCCATCGATTCGCCCCCTCTCCAACGCCGCCTGGCTTATCTGCCAGTTCTGGCAAAACTCGCATCGAAAATTACAGCCCATCGTTGCAACGGAAAAACTGCGCGTCCCCGGCTGAAAATGAAACAACGGCTTTTTCTCGATTGGGTCGGGATTAGCCGAGCAAACCTTGTCGTAATTCAGCGAATACAACACCCCATCTATATTCTGGCGAACACAGCACCGGCCGAGCTTGCCCACATCAATCAAGCACCGCCAGTTGCACAGCTTACACCGAACCTTCTTGTCCTCTCCCGGCTCCCAAAGTACCGCCCTTTTAAGATTTTCTTTTGCCGCTGCCATTGATAGTTTCCCCTAAATTAGCTTTATTTTCTTCAACGTAATATATACAATAATCTAAGTAAAATCAATTTTACAAGTTTAACAAGCTAAGCGTAATGTCTGGAGGTAAGCTGGTATGAGCATATTATCCGCTATCGGCAATACGCCACTCGTAGAACTGACTAATCTGAACAGAAAAAAGCCAAAGGTGAGAGTTTTTGGCAAACTCGAAGGGACCAACCCCGGAGGCTCCGTTAAAGACCGCCCCGCCTATTGGATGATAAAAAAAGCCGAGGAATCCGGCCAGCTCACCAAGGGCAAAATTATACTCGAACCGACATCAGGAAACACAGGCATTGCCTTGGCTATGATTGGAGCTGCAAAAGGATATCCGGTCAAACTCTGCATGCCGGAGTGTGTCAGCACAGAGAGACAACGTATCCTGGAAGCCTTGAGCGCTGAGGTTGTGCTTACCCCTGCAAGAGAGGGCACTGATGGTGCTATTAGAAAAGCACACCAGCTTTTCGATACCGAACCCGATAAGTATTATATGCCCAATCAATTCGTGAATGAGAGTAATGTTCTTGCTCACTACGAGACAACCGGCCCTGAAATCTTTTCCCAAACCAACGGCGAGATTAATGTATTTGTTGCCGGCATGGGGACAACAGGAACACTGATGGGGGTAAAGAGATTCTTTAAAGAAAAAAAACCGGAGGTCAGAATCATTGGAGTCGAGCCCCCTGAAGGACACACAATCCAGGGGCTCAAAAATATGACTGAAGCCATTGTTCCCAGGATTTACGACCCACAGTCCTTGGATGACAAGATTACCGTCGGGGATGGCGAGGCCTTTGAAACAACAAGACTGCTCGCCGCCGAGGAGGGAATTTTTGTCGGGATGTCAAGCGGCGCAGCCGTAGCTGGGGCTTTACGCATCGCAAAAGATAT
>CAYGBH010000116.1:0-10662 GCA_964348055.1 uncultured Pirellulales bacterium | reverse complement strand
CTACGTTCGATAATGTAAAGGATACTTTACATTATGTCAAGTATATTTTACATTTTTTTGCGAATTTTTTCTCGACCTTCCTAACGAGTAGCTAAATCCCTATGTAACCCCATTGCAGCGAAAAGATTAGATCGAATTGTGAGAAACCCTCCCTTGTAGAATTTCGGCAAAAGTCTCCGTTTTTGACTTATGCACTGGTGCGCAGCCAAGACATCAGTCAGCTTGAGTTTTCAAAAGTGATGGGTGAAAGAATCTCCTGCTCAAATTCCCAGTGCATTTCCGATATATATGTGATGGTGTCTATTGATTTGCAGACAAAACAGTGTCTATTTTGCGCCGAGACCATTCAGGCCCAGGCCATTAAGTGCCGATTTTGTGGGGAATTTTTAAACAGCGGCAGAGCTAAGGCCTTGGAAAAAGCTGGCTGCGAACCCGATTCCGAGTCATCAGAGGACGAGCAAGCAGATGATAATATCCTGCTCGTATGTAGGCCATCTCTGTGGGGGATGGCGCCGGCGGTAGTCAAAGGTCTTTTCTTTCTTGCTGTGGCGGGTCTTTTACTGAAGCTGCCTATTGAAAACCTTATTAACAACTTACTCGGTTTGGGCCTTACCGAAGGCCAGGCTCTGACTGCTGGCCGATACAGGGTTGCTGCCGGTCTTGGGCTTGTTGTACTTGTTGTGCTTTTGCTTCTACTAAAGATGTTGAGACTCAAGATGACCCGCTATGAAATTACAGCCGAGAGGATTGAATGGGGGCGGGGTATTTTCGACAGGAGGGTTGACAATCTGGATATGTTCCGGGTAATCGACTTGAAAATGCGCAGAACCGTGTTCGACTGCATTTTCGGAATCGGCACTGTGGGATTGATCACAACTGACAAGACAGACCCTGAGTTTGTCTTTCAAAAGATACGAAGTCCCCGCAGGCTCTATGACATCATCAAAAAAGCCAGCCTTGAGGCGGATCGGCGGAGCGGGGTTGTACATTTGGAATAGGATTAAGGATTTTCATCCTCGTCCGGGATATACTCAATCAAGTCTCCGGGCGTGCAGTTCAATGATTTGCATAAGCTGTTCAAAGTGGAAAAGCGAATTGCCCGTGCCTTGTTAGTTTTAAGAATGGAAAGGTTATTCACCGCCAGACCTGTTGCCTGGGCCAAGTCCTTTAGCTTCATCCGCTTGTCCAAAAGCACGTAATCCAGTCGAATGTTAATCATCTGCATACCTCCTTTAGACAAGCGTTTTTGATTCTTCAATGACAGGGATAATGCGGCGAAGTATTTGGCCCAGTCCCACTAAAATCAGAATCCTGGCCAGCATGGGAACAAGCAGGGGTGAGACAAACACCAGCCCGAGGGAGTCGGGATCTAAGGTTTCCGGCATAAGACCCATCTTTAGTATGAGTTCACCAACAATAACAATGGCGAACCCATATAGGATCCAGTGCCCACGCCGGAGTATCCAACCGCCCTTGTCATCGGACACCATAATAAACTGAAGCAATCGCGATAGGACTAACGCAATCAGACCGGGCAAGGCAAAATCATTCAAGAAACTCGTTATCGCATAGACTATATTGGCGTGCAAACCCGGCAATGGAAGATCACCCGCTGCATCCTTTAACGCCAGAATCCAGAAGATAAATGCCAAGAACCATATCAAACCACCGGCCAGCAATACCCAACCTACACTACGAGCAAGCTTCCTATAGAATGTCAGGAGCGATTTGTTTTGTACAAAGAATGATGTCATGATCCATATCCTTTCTTTATAATTAATGTATATCATTTATAATGTGGTATTACATGAAAATAATGTAAATATTAACGATACAATGCAAAAAGTAAAAAATTTTTATTGACTGTTCGTACCGAATGCCTCTTTAATAAGCCATACCCTTCGGTTTAAGGGTTAGCCCTTTCTTTATGTATTAACTGCGCAATTCAATACTCATAGCGGACACTTTTAATTCTCTCGCTACTCATAGCGTAACACCTCTATAGGATCCGTATTGGCTGCATTGTGGGCTGGAATCACACAGGCCGGGAGGACCACTAAGATCAGCACTATAGATGTTGTAATATAAACCCTCAGGTCGATGGGATCGACACTAAATAAGTAAGCACTTAATATGCGACTAAGCATGCAGGCAGCAACGAGTCCTATGGCCAGGCCCGATCCAACGAGTATCAGACCTCGTCGGAGGACATGGCTCAAGATGTCCCAGGTCTGTGCTCCCAAGGCCAGGCGTATGCCGATCTCCCGTTTTCGTCGACTCACGGAATAAGTGAACACACCATATAAACCACTGACAGCCATCACGGTCGCTATACCGGCAATGATGCTAAAAGACCAGGTATAGGCCCGTCGCACCCGGGTGGCAGCATAAATTCGCTCGGACATGGTCATGACGTTGTGGATCGTCATATCCGGGTCCTGAGAGCAAACGATATCCCTGATGGAGGCGGTTAAGGTCAATGGATCCCCGCTGGCGTGTAGGACGCCGTGCATGTCAAAACGTCTGTCCCATGGATAGGGCAGGTATACACCCAGAACCGTGCTTTGATCAGGACCCTGATGTTTAACATCACGTGTCACGCCAATGATCCGCATCCATCGTGTTTTTCCTTTTTTAGTGATACGTTTGCCGAGAGCGTTTTGGCCAGGCCAAAAGTGTTTGGCAAAGGCCTCGTTCACAATCACGGCCGGTTCGCTTTCGGGATGATAGTCATGTTCGTTAAACACGCGTCCTGCAGATAATGGAACGCCCATGGTGACAAAGTAATCCGACAGCACAGAGCGTGTGAGTATGGGGATGTTCTGCTTGGCCGGATCCTGGGGGCCGTCTTCAACTATAAAGGCTTCTCCCTGATTCGATATCAAGGGGGCGTTGCTGATGAGTGAGGCCTTGTTTACGCCCGGCAGGGTGCGCACCCGTGCCAGGTGTTGTTCAAAAAACTGTTGGCGTCTGTTGATATCCTGATATGTGGTGGGAGGCAGAGAGATCTGATAGGTCAGGATGCCTTGCACACGGAATCCAGGATCCTGCATGTTCACTTTTTTGAAGGCTTTTAATAACAGGCCCGTACCGATCAGGAGGATCAAGGTCAGGGCAACCTCACCGATCATAAGGGTATTCATGATTCTGTATGGAGTTGATGACGCGTTGTTCTGTCCGCCTGCCCCAGATACTATGTCTGCACGACAACACGCTTTACTTATGTGCAGGGCCGGCACTGCTCCGCATAGAACCGTAGTGAGCATGATCGTCAACACACATAAGCCGAAAAAGCCAGGCGAGAGGGCGAACGTCATCCATGGAGCTATGTCGTTCATCCATTGCGTCAAAATGAGCATAATGATCAATCGTCCCAGGAGAATCCCCAGTAGGCCGCCCAGCACGGATACAACCAGGCTCTCAATCAGAATCTGCTGCATAATTCGCCCACGTGTAGCCCCCAGCCACGACCGGATTGTGATCTCTTTCATACGGGATGTGCCGCGTGCCAGCATCATTCCTGAGGCATTGCTGCAAACGATCAACAGCATCAGACCCACGACCCCCAACAGCATTGTTGATATATGACGGTATTTGCCCAGATAGTATTCCCGGATCGGCGTCAGACGCGGCGTTGTGAGCTTATTGGCCGGCCGGGTGTCTGCCATACCCTTATGGATATGTGTGAGGTCCGCTTGCGCCTGATCCAATGTGACAGCTTGTTTGAGTCGGCCACATCCACTGAGGTAATACGCACCCCTTCGTTGATTAGGTCCAACGGCCAGCGGTATCCAGAGATCGGCCTCCTGGGGAAAGGACCAATTGGGTGCCATGACACCGACGATGACATGCGGAACGGTATCTAGACGTAACGTGGAACCAAGGATATTGGGATCCCGGCCACACAGACGCTCCCAAAGGTTATGACTCAACAGGACAACTTTAGGTCCGTTGGGTTGATCCTCTTCAGGTGAAAAAGACCGACCCAGTATCGGACAGATGCCCATGACCCTGAAGAAGTCGCGGGTGACGGCTAAGGCTCTAACTCGCTCGACGCTGTCACTGAAACTGAGATTTCTACCCACCTCGTGCCAGAAGGTCATACTCTCGAAGGACTGGTTCTCAGCGCGCCAAGCATGAAAATCCGGAGGAGAGATCCCCCACTGATCCATGTGCATCTGGGGAGCGCTTTCATTCAAGATGACCAATTGTTTTGAATCCGGCACGGGTAATGGTTTGAGGTTCAGTTCATAGAAGACACTCAAGATCGTCACACTGCCTGCCATACCGATTGTAAGGATGCTCACCATTATCATGGTGGATGTTGATTGTCTGGTGAGCGTTCTGCAGGCGTATCGAATATCACATATGAGAGTATTCACTTATTTCTTTCCACCTGGAGACAGGCGTGCTTGTTCATGAGCGTACGCAATGCTTTAAGGTTATGATCCGGGTCTTTTAGAAAGTCGGCAAGTTCATCTAAAATGTCCAGCTTCTTACGCTCAATCTTTGTCACATCCAACCCTTCATCCAGAGAGATCGATGGACGCTCTTTATACAGGAGTTCTTCGCCCAAGACCGCGGCCATGTCATGGCAGAGCATGTCCAGAATATGGTAGTTGCCTGTGGTACCGGCCACGCCGTATTTGGCCGGATTGACCTTCCCCTGGCGCAGTCTTTGCCAAGACTGAGTGGCATACTCAAACTGATGGGCAGGAAAGTCAACCATCGCCAGTATGGGATCCACCAGCATCCAACGTTTTTCCTCTTTGTTCCATACCTCGCAGATGACATGACAGACTCGCGTCTCTTTATCTTTAGAAATGTATCGGCCAAATCCATAGCGACAGCGCGTAGGAATGTCTCGATGTTTGAGAATGGATGCCAGTAGAATCGAATAAAAGCGACAACTCAAGACCAGTCGGTGTTGTGGTTTACGCGTAAAAACCAGTCCATTGGGATCATAATTGACCAGACCTGCCAGCATAGTCTTGACCGTGGGATATTTTTGTTCATCATAACGCCAATCCGGCGAGAGGACACGAATATATGGTTGTGCTCGAAAAGGATGTATCAATTGACATTGGATTAGCCGGCAGAGTTCTTCCAGAGACTCTGGCAGATCCTGATAAAGTTTGATATGCTCGCCGGGATCAGTATCCACACTAAAACGGCGATAGAAATCCAGCAGTGTATCCCGGTCCTCCGTTTGACCGGATGGAACACTGAGACAGATCGACTGAAAAATAGCCAATACAGAAAAGATAGCGATTAGGGTGATGATGTAATTCTTCTTAGCTTCACTTAGTTCGTCATCCGGATTCTTTTGATCAAGATAAACCATCATTTCGATGCCTCCAACAACCATCTGTTTTTTTCAATGAATTCGTTCATTTCGTTTCTCCTTTCATAATACTCTTATTGGTTTAATTATTTCATGTAATTTTACACGATTACCATTGAATTATCAACGAAAAAAATAAAATTTTTTATATTTTTTAACTCGCTTAGTGAGTTGAAGTTATGTAAAAGGAGGATCAAATTCTGGTGGCTTTGCGTTCAAGTTCAAGCATTTTCTTTTTGAAGCTGATACCACCGGGAGCGGAGAAGCCGCCCATTTTGCCGTCACTGCGGATTATACGGTGGCAGGGGATAATCAACGGTAGCGGATTTTTGGCAAGTGTGCTGCCGACAGCCCGGCTTGCGTTGGGCCGGCCTGATTTTTTCGCCAAGCCAGAATAGCTTATTGTTTGGCCGAATCCGATATCTCTGCAGGTGGTTAAAACCGAGATGCCGAATGAACTAAATCTATCGAGGCCCAATGGGATATCCCGGCTAAAATTTATGTGCACACCATCAAAATAGGCGGTTATCTGTTCCTGAAGTGTCTTAAAGAAGGTTTTGTCGAGCTGAGGGTGGGGGAAATTTTTTAGAAGCAGTGATTTGATTTTTTCAGGTTTCGGCCCGGGTAGTTGGGTTCGGCAAAGGGCATATTCGGTGCCGGCAAGGCCAAAATAGCCCCATCTGGTCTTAAAAATCACATATTTTATCACTTTTTGCATTTTTTTACCTGAATTGCGCGCCTAAATATTTTCTAATGTGCCAAATTCATTGACGCAAGGGCAAAATTCTGTTAAATATATTAGTTTTTACAAAAATAGCGGATAGCAGCCAAGATTTGCTGACAGCTTTATTTTTGATTTTTGTTTTTAATTTATGTCTCTTGAAGAACTGAGAAAGAAAATAGACGAACTTGACCATCAGCTTGTCAAGCTGCTCAATGAGCGAGCGCGGGTTGTGGTGGAGATAGGAAAGCTAAAGACCAGGATCGACAAGCCGGTTTATTCACCGGACCGCGAAAAAGATGTCCTTGCCAGGATTGTCAAGATCAATGAAGGCCCGCTGCCGAATGGGTGCTTAATAGCTATTTGGCGCGAGTTGATGAGCGGGTCATTTGTTTTGGAAAGGCCGTTGCGAATCGGCTATCTTGGCCCCGCTGGCAGCTTCAGCCATACTGCGTCGATGCTCAAGTTTGGACAGAGTGTTGAATACGAACCGCTGGTGGATATCACAAGTATCTTTGATGAAGTGAGCAAGGGTCATTGCGACCTGGGCCTTGCACCGGTAGAGAACACTATGGGCGGCGGCGTGATAGAGACGCTTGATGCCCTGATTGAGTCGAATGTAAAGGTCTGCGCTGAGGTTCTGATGGCAATCCATCATAGTCTTTTGGGCAATTGTTCGCTGGAAGAAATCGAGAAGATTTACTCAAAGCCGGAAGTGTTCGCTCAGTGCCGAAACTGGTTAAGTGCTACCTTTAAGGAGGCACAAACTGTTCCCGTAGCTTCCACCGCCAGAGCGGCACAAATGGCTGCCGATGAGCCGAGGGCCGCTGCAATTGGCTCCAATGTAGCTGCGGAATTGTATGGGCTGAGGATCATCTGTGAGAATATCGAGGATATTGCCAACAATATAACCAGATTTCTGGTAATCAGCCGAGAAGACGCAAGGCCGACCGGCGAAGATAAGACAGCTATATTGTTCAGCACCGCTCATAAGGCCGGTGCTTTAGCCGATGTGCTCGATGTTTTCAAGCGATACGATATAAATATGACAAATATCGAGTCCAGGCCAAGCAAGAAAAGACAGTTTGAGTATTATTTCTTCGTGGACTTTTTGGGACACAGAACGGACAAGAACGTTCGGGAGGGAATGGAAGAAGCGAGGAAGCATTGTCTGCAGCTTTCGATATTAGGCAGCTTCCCGAGAGCGACAAAGCTGCTTTAGTTGGATTCATAGTTCGTGGTTCTTAGCCTACGAGCTCATAACTTATAACTACAAGCGATTATAAGGAGAGTTTTATGAGAAAGCCGTTTGTGGCGGGTAACTGGAAAATGAACACGGACAGTTACACCAGCGTAGAGCTGGCTGAGCGTGTTGCTTCCGGGGCGATGGAGGCAGCGGCGAGCGGAAGTGTGACTGTGGCGGTTTGTCCGCCCTTTGTTTATCTGCAGGTTGTGGCCAAAGCCCTTAGTGCATCGTGTGTTGGCGTCGGCGCCCAGGATATTTACTATGAACCGAAGGGTGCTTTTACCGGCGAGATAAGTTCTTCGATGCTGAAGGATATAGGCTGCACATATTGTCTCTGCGGCCATTCGGAACGCCGGCATGTAATCGGTGAGACTGATGAGCTGATAAATAAAAAGGTTACTGCTGCAATTGCAGGTGGACTTTTGCCGATATTATGTGTAGGCGAGCTGCTCGCCGAACGGGAAGCTTCGCAAACAAATGGGGTAGTAACCCGGCAAGTAAAAAACGGGCTTGCCGATTTGAGTCCCGAAAAGGTCTCAGCGGTAACCATAGCGTATGAGCCGGTCTGGGCCATCGGGACAGGCCTGACGGCGACACCACAGCAGGCCCAGGAAGTGCACGATTTTATAAGAAAGTTGTTAGGCCAGATGTACGGTGATAAATTAGCTGAGGGAATTCGTATTCTCTATGGCGGCTCGGTAAAGCCCAACAACGCAGCAGAGTTGATGGGCCAGCCTGACATCGACGGCCTGCTGGTCGGCGGGGCAAGCCTGAAGGCGAATGATTTTCTGGCAATAATTCAGGCGGCAGTATAATTGAAAGGGTAACGAATATGACTGTTTTTCCACTATTGGCAATGGGTTTTGTTTTGAAGGTGGTCGCCGTCTTGTTTGTCGTTTGCTGCGTGGCGCTGATTTTAATCATTTTGATTCAGAAGGGCAGAGGTGGTGGTTTAAGTGCGGCGTTCGGCGGCGGCATGGCCGGCGGGATTTTGGGTTCCAAAACAGGTGACTTTCTGACCTGGGTAACAATAGTGCTGGTGGGTATATTTCTGACCCTTGCGGTGGTGATGGCCAAGTTCTACAAACCGAGTGACAGTGGTTATGGAGCGGACCAGCCGGTTCAGCAGCAGCCGCTGACAAGCCCAGAGCAGCTACCCCAATCCGCCGGCATCGAGGATACGACCAGTGATGCTAATGCCGGTGCTGATGTGAATTCGCCCGGTGGTTAATGAGGAGATTGTTTCAAGGTACGCATATAATGGTTGTGTGCACGTCCGAATTTGACTTGAAAGCGTAACGTTATGATAAATAGTATGACCGGTTACGGCGAGGCACAGGGTGAGGTTAACGGTGTAAGTTACGTCGTTGAAATCAAGACCCTTAACAATCGCTATTTCAAGACGATTGTAAGGTTGCCGGAATTAGCGGCGTTTCTGGAAGAAGATATTGAAAAACTTCTGCGGAAGAATTTGTCGCGCGGGACGGTAAATTATGTGCTTCGGCTCAAGGATACCTCGGCCAACGCACTCTTTGATATAAACGAATCAGCCCTGAGGGCGGTTGTGGAAAAATTGAGCCGGGCTGCCTCGTCGGCTTCTGTTAAGGGGACCGTTGATGTAGGTAATTTGTTGAACCTGCCCGGAATCATTCAGCCTGCATCGCCTGATAAACAGCAAGTAGAGAAAATCAAAAAGCTGGTTTGCAAAATAAGTCAGCAGGCCATAGATAAGGTCAAAAAAATGAGAGCAGCCGAAGGAAGGCTGCTCCATGATGATTTGAAAAAACAATCCGCGGCCATACAAAAAAACCTGCAGAAAATACAGGCTCGGTGCGATGTAGTTCTCAAACAGTACGCAAAAAGACTAAAACAAAGAGTGGATGAGCTGCTTGCACAGGCAAGACTGGCATTGGATGAAGAAACCCTTGCCAGAGAAGTTGCAGTTTTTGCAGACAGGTCGGATATTTCCGAGGAGATTGCCCGGCTGGATTCACATCTGCAGCAGTTTGTGCAGTGCTGTCAGGCTAACGACCAGGCCGGACGCAGGTTGGACTTCATCAGCCAGGAGATGCTCAGAGAGGCCAACACCATTGCCAGCAAGGCCTCTGATACCGAGATTATCCGTTGTGTGGTCGATATAAAATGCCGAATAGACCGGATTAAGGAGCAGGTTCAGAATGTAGAATAGAAAGGATGCAGAACGTAAAGAGCATCGCAAGTTCGTACTGGAGTTGGAATGAACGACATTGAGAACAAAAAAGGCAAAGTGGTGATAGTGAGCGGCCCATCCGGAGTTGGTAAGAGCACTATCTGCGAAGAGGTGGTTAAACGGCTGGATAATATTTATCTCAGCATTTCGGTTACTACCCGGCCGAAGAGCGAAGTTGAAGTTGACGGCCATGATTATTGGTTTATATCAGAACAGGAGTTTCAAGAGCGAATCAATAAGGGCCTGTTGCTGGAACATGCTGAGGTATTCGGTCATCTATATGGGACGCCGAAAGACAAGGTTGAAGAAGCTGTGCGGGCCGGTAAAACCGTTATTCTTGAAATCGACGTTCAAGGTGCCAAACAAGCAAGGGTAATTTTCCCTGATGCGGTGATGATTTTTATTTTACCCCCGACCGAAAAAGACCTTGTAGAACGTATGGACAACAGGGGCAGAGAAGCCGCTGATGCCGCTGAAAAAAGACTGAGCGGGGCAAGTAATGAAATCGCCGCGGCCTGGCAATATTATAAACATATGGTTATAAATGAGGATTTGCAGCAGGCAGTGGACGAATGTGTGCAAATAATCGAAGATTCGAGAAGTGGGGCGTGACCCGCCGGTGTAGGTACGAGCGATAAACCACGAACCGTAAAGCAGGAGGCTAACCACAAACGCAACGAAGGAAGTTTGGGAAGGTTCTCATTTTGCAGCGTATTTCAAGATGGAGCCTGAACTCGAATATGAGGTAAAAGATGATAGATGAGCTCAAGAGTGAAGAGATAGTTAACAAAGTTGGCGGTAGATTCAAATTGACGGCGCTGATTCAAAGACGGTTGGCTGAGCTTTTACAAGGTGCCAGGCCGTTGATTGAGGATGCCGCAGGTAAAACAATGCTCGAAATTGTTATTCAGGAGATCCTGCAGGACAAAATCACCGTCGATGACGGATTGCCCGCGAAGGCCTCAGAGAACACAAAGAAAGATTAGAGATAAATCAGCTCTCCGGTACGCATCGGAGGTAAAAAACCCGTAAGAAATTCCGTAAAATGATAGAGATGCGGCACGAAGAGAGAAAATTTCTAAAAGGATAAAACGAGATATGAGATGCTCGAGAATCTGAATATACTATTAGGTGTTAGCGGG
>CAYGBH010000115.1:0-10664 GCA_964348055.1 uncultured Pirellulales bacterium | reverse complement strand
GTACTCGGGAGTGAAAAAGGAAGCCAAGGGGATGGGTTTTTCACCGCGCCCAATCCCCCGTTCGGCGCAGTCTTTACCTACTATCTCAAAGACTCGTTTAAGACGCTTAAGGAATCCCGCCGTGAAAAAGAAGGCAAGATAAAGAAGCAGGGTGGTGACAACGTGTACCCCGGATGGGATGTACTGAATGAGGAAGAACGTGAAGAAAGTCCGGTTATCACCTTTGTTATCAAGGACATGGAAGGTATTGTTGTGAATCGTGTCACCGGACCGACCTCCGCTGGTTTCCATCGCGTGAACTGGAACTTGCGTTATTCAGCCCTATCATCCACCGGTGGCAGCGGACCTTTTGTCACTCCGGGGAAATACACAATAAATGCCGAAAAACGCATCCGGGACGAGGTTACGCCTCTTGGGAGCCCACAGACGGTTGAAGTATTTCCTATACTCACTCCCTCCATGCCTGCCCAAGACTGTGAAGCGGTTCTCCAATTCTATATGACCGCCGGCGAACTCCAACGGGCCATTCGTGGCGCCAACGGAAAAGCAGTCGAAGTCTTAAGCCAATTAGTCGAAATCAAAAAGGCACTAAACCAATCGGGCAAAGGCACTGCTCAACTGCTTGAAGAAGCCAGAGGGTTGGAATTGGAGTTGAAGGACATCCGCGAATTACTGGTCGGCAACACCGCTAAGTCGCGATACAACGAACCAGACCGCCTCTCCATTATGAGTCGGGTCAATTCAGCGATGAATGCCATGGGTTCAACCTATGGTCCAACAAAAACGCATCGGCGAGATTATGAGATCGCGCAAGAAGAATTCGAGACTGTCCTTGGCCAATTGAAAGAATTGATCGAAGTGGACTTCGTGAATCTGCAGAAAAAGCTGGAAGCGGCCGGTTTGCCGTGGACGTCCGGCCGGCCAATTCCGAAATTGAAGAAGTAAGCCGCGTCCCTACTGAATCAAAGTCTATTGTACGTAAGCCAGGGTCATCTTACATGGCTGAAATTCTAGGGAGGGACAATGAGACTTCATTGGAAATTCGGCTCTTTTGCAAAGGCACGATATCGGCTTGACAGGCGCACATCTGTTCAATTATGCTCTGACCCTGCTGGCGCATGTCAAATATCTTGTTCGACGAGTCTTCAATGCTTAGTATAATTTGAGAATGACGCAAAAAAAACAAGCCAAAAAGGCATTCACACTTATCGAGCTTTTAGCAGTAATAAGTATTATTACCATACTCACGGGAATTCTGCTACCGGCCTTAAGTAGTGTCAGGAAGTACGCTCGTTCGGCAGTCTGCCTGGCAAATGTTAGACGTTTAGCATTGGCTGGTGTGATGTATGCACAGGCAAACGGAGCATTTCCTCCCCACAGAATGAAAAAAAGGTGCTTTTCTGATCCACATAATTTTGTGAATAAATACGGCAGGGAACGACCCCGTTGGCAATGGTTCTTCGACCAGGGAGTAGGGCCGGTAATTGACCCTTCCCCCTGGGTAGAGAAAAAAGGTGATATTTTCACTGATGATGACACTTTAATGATGACCAATGATTACTTTATATGTCCTTCGTTTCGTCATTATGAATACAGTGTCTATGACATTCGCAATGGCTCATATGGCTATAATTATCAATATCTTGGTAATGCCCGAGACAGACCCGATTTGGGAAAATATCAAAATTTCCCTGTGATGGAATCAGCAATTAAAATACCGTCGGCTACCATTATTGTAGGTGACGGGCGGGGCAGTGAGCATCCCCATGGCCCACATTCATATAAACTTGATCCACCTAAAATAGCTTTAAGTACCGGCGCGATATATTTTGGCAACTGGAAACAACCAACAATTGAGGAACAACATTGCCCTGCTGAAGCTCGTCATAATCATAAGGCGAATGTCTCATTTCTCGATGGGCATGCAAAGAGTATCACCCTCGAAGAACTGGGCTATGTTGTCGATGAAAATGGACTTGTTATTGCCAACCATCCTGGTGGGGACAATCGCCTTTTTAGCGGCACCGGTCAGGACGATTCCTGTTACAAAAAGTGACTTCATTACTTTACCAAAAACCGATTATGGCTTTCTATGAATTGCAAACTAACGAGTCGTGTTGATACGTATTGCGCGTAGGGTACAAAAATTCGTATATGGGTACAGTCGTAGCAAATAGACAGCGAGTGCAAACGTTTTCAAAGTAGATGATCTGAGAGGATGTTTTGATCAGATGGCAGCAAAACCACTCTGTGTGCTGGTTCTCAATTCTAAACCGAAAAGCCATAACATGATTGATATTTATTTCAAGATGGTCTTTTACTTCATAAAAGGCTTATACAGCGAGTCATATAACCGGAAGATGTTGTTTAGTTTTTGATATGAGTCTATAATAATTTGAGTATTGCTATGTTACCTTCAACTATTGTGGAAGTTGTGGAAAACGGAAGCTGTTGAGCGGTAACAACACACCATTAAAATGGCCCCATTTTCACGCGTCGGCACCTACAATCCGAAAGCCTGTTATGTGCCAATTTCGCAAAAATAGCTTCCTCATAAGTGACTTAACGACAGCTGGTTATAAAAAGTGAAAATTTAGTCACGGAAACTATGTAAGCCAGGCCTCCAGCCGGTTATTAAAAGTTTGTCGGCCATAATGACGGGCGAGCCGATTCCTGAAAACATGCTGGCATGATAATGATATCCCCCAAGACGAGAGCGTCGATTCTGTGAGCGCAAAGTGTCTGTGACAAATTTATGTTGATTTGTGGGCCACCAAAGATACAATGATTGTGTTGCAGTTCTTCATATAAGGGAAGACTGATTATGAATCAGCACAGAAAAGGATTCACGTTGATAGAGTTGCTGGTGGTCATCGCTATTATTGCACTGTTGATGGCCATATTGATGCCGGCGCTCCAGTTAGCCAAGGAGATTGCCACAGGGTCAGTCTGTTTGGGCAACCATAAAAGTTTGGCTATCGGATGGATCATGTATGCTGATGACAACGACGGCCGACTGATGGCCAACGGTGCCTGTTACGATCGTCCAGAAGACAACAGCCCGTGGGTTCATCGGCCCAAGAATATACATGGCAATGATCTGGCCTATAATCCGGCACCAGAGACCATTACGAATGAGGACCGCTATAGGGGGATAATGGCGGGAACGATGTGGAAGTACGTCAAGGATGTGGACGTCTATCACTGTCCCGGTGACAATCGCAAAAGCACGAGGCGACCTCCACGTGACTGTTTTCGCAGCTATTCCATCTCCTACGCATTTGGACCTCTTCGCGCCAAAGATCTTACTCCACGTGGTGGGTATCAGTACTATAAGAAAATGATCCAGGTTAAAAATGCGGCACTGTACTATGTCTTCGTCGAAGAGGAACATAACGGCAGCCGCTATGGGGAAAACGAAGGTGGATGGCACTTGCCTTTTAACAGCGGTGGAAATCGCATACTCAATCCGAGTAGCTGGACCTTCTATGACCCTTTGGCTTCTTACCATAATAAATCAAGCACATTTGGCTTTGCCGACGGCCACGCGGAAAGGCGCACATGGGTGGACAAGCGAACCCTCGATTTCATCAGAATAAATGCGGAAAACCCGTCCTCCCATTCCGGCATACGTACGCCTTCACCCAACAATGAAGATATCCACTGGTTAATAGAGCATTTTGTTGACAAAGGCCGTGTCGAATAATTGCCTTAGTCTTCCCGTGATACTTGCAGAAAACAGTTGAGTGTTTGTTGCGCAGGCTAATAGCCTAATTGACAAAAGCCAAACTATCCAATTTTAACACATCTGTTTGGAGATCCCTATGCGTCCGGTGTACTTTGGCCGGTCCTTTCAGTGAATCAGTGGAAGTGTTATGGCCAAAGTTTATGGGAGCTTTCAAGTCGAACCCAATCATTTCTTCTCACAAACCATTATATTTACGTAACTCACAGCAACTTACTTATAAGTTAATGGGACAGTAGTGATATTGTAACGGGATTGAAGAAGGAATCTTACTCCACCGGATGTACTTTGTACAAACCGCCGCCATGTAGTTGCAGCGCCGGCGCGAATTGATTGTGAAATGTGCCAGTATCAGTGCGTAGCCACAAGTCTCGAATCTCAGCATCTGTTTCTATGCCGATACCGGGCAATTCTACCTTGATGCGCGCGAGATACTTGTCAAGATTAAAGGCTGCAACGTACTTGTCTTTTGATCGCGGCACGTCGGCAGCCCAGATGGCACACTTTTCATCCCTGAGAACTTGCCGATTATCCGTATTGTTTTGGTTCACGGCCAAAACTTCCGGTTTATTCAAAAGCGACAACGTGAACGTGTCGATCTGCTGCAAATAACCGCCGATCATCAGTGGCTATCGGAAGATGCACCACAAAGAAAGCAACGTGTACTGTTCGTGCTGGGTGAAGTTCGACCTGCGATGTGGTCCGAGCCCCGGACGGATTCTGATATCCAATCGTCTGATTGGAAGCATGTCAGCATCAGGCCAATGCCCACGGTCAATATGCATCTGCCACTCGGCGCAAAGATCAAACATTTTGAGCAGCACATCCCGGCGACAGTTTTTGGGGCGGTGATGAGGCAGATACATTACTTTTCGCGGCTCCTTCAAAAAACCCACACCCGCAGCCCCATGCTTTGCTATTGGTCGTTCCGTATTTTCATCTTTCTCTTCGAAGCATCGAAAGCAACTTCAACGCTCCACTCACCAACATCCACAGCCGGAACAGGAATGAAAGTGACTCCTTCGCCTCACCACCAATGTCTTTAATGACCATCTGAGCGATGCCAAAAGAAGGACGGAAAACAGTTCGCCACTATTTTTCCAGAACCATCAGACCGTATGCCTCAAGTTTTGGAATGATTGCCTCCGTATACTCCCTTCGAAAACGGCTTTCCAAGGGAACCGACTCTTCGCCAGGTGAGTACCATTTGACCTTTTTTACGGTCTTTCCTCGTAAACGGATGCGAAATGGACCCACTGGGACCACGCGATCCAGCGGCGTCTTGCCGGTTCCGTTCACCAGATGTACCGTGATTCCGGACTTTATCCTGTAGGCAGTGACGTTCACCGTGCCGGGCGCATCAGTCGTCAATGGCCGCCGTTCGGATGAGTCCGGATATATCATCTTTTCGAGGATCGCGCTGTAGTCCGGAAGGTCGTTTTTCCACATCATCGTCCCGAGACCACCGGCAAAATAAACCACTTGGCCTTTGTCAATCTTCGTGGAATACAATACGGGGCTGTCGCCCTTTTCGAGGACGGGAAACAGCTCGGGAATGTGGCTCCCGCCCGGCGTGGGGCTGGAATAGTACCAGACGTGGGAGTTTTCGGGAGCAACCGCGCGGCGGATTTTTCCAGACAACATGACCGGACCCGGCAGTCCGGACTGCGATGATGGATGTGGAACTGCATAAGCGCTCTGGGTGGACTTCGACTCCCACTGCCCCCCAAGGAAGCTGGCAAACGCGGCAGGCATTGGTTTGTCGGGAAATGCATCCATCAGAACAAGGCGGCCGCCGGTCTTGATGAAAGCAATCAGCGATGCGATGTGCGATGGGTCAAGAACCGTCGCCGAAGGAAGAACGATTGTGCGGTACCGGCGCGCGAGGTCCTTAGGAATGCGATGGGCAAGCACGACCTCGAATAATATGTGCCGGGAAACTATGGCCCGGTACAGCCCCAGCATTTCCTCTCTCAGCGTTCCTTCATCGCCTATGGCCTTCTCTCCTCCAGCCCAAATCAACGCAACGGGCGCAACGGGTTCGGCGGATGTCAGATAGGGCTCACACCGCTCCATAAATCGAAAGGCGTCGGCGATCATGGAAAACGTACGAGGGTCGGGCATGTTCCCCAGCAGGCCGTATGTGGGCGCCTTGATGCCGGCATTGTGGGCCAGCGCCTGGTAACAATAAAAGGCATACTCCTCAACGGGTTTCAGGGACAGTTTCCCTTTGTGATAACCTACCTTGAGGTTGACGAGGGGCAAACCCGAACTCTTCGATCTTGACGCGTGGCTCCAATCCGCCGTCAGCCCCACCCACCAGCGCAATTGGTAGAGGTCCTCATCGTCCGGCCTTCCAGCAGTCGAGAGCAGATTGGTATATCCCTCGGCCAGAAGTTCGTGGTTGAAACCGCGGCTAATCCCCCATCCCGGGCTCTCCGGACTGTTGATTTCGGCCATGAAAAGAGCCTCGGGATTGCCCTGCTGAATGATCTGCCTGTACTTTTTCATTTGGCTGGCTAACCTCTCCTCCCGCCACCAGCGTTGGGCTTCTTTCCCGGCTGGTATGCTGTATTTCCGGATTGTTGCTTCGTCAAAAACCGTTCCGCCAAAACCGGGTGCGTTAAGATGAAAGCCGTCGATTTCGTAGCCGCTGAGAATCTCGCGCAGCGCCGGCATCGCAAATTCCTCGTTTTGGTAACCGCCGAGCATCATTGTTTGATAAAGACGACCTCCTCGTTCCTTTGGTTTTCCGTCCGCCCCCAGATAGAACCATTCTGGCCGGCTTTCGAAGAGATCCTTGCGGGCTTTACTGAAATCAAACCGGGCAATGACTCTGATGCCATTGGTCTTGGCTTCTTCGATCACTTCCTTCAAGAGGTCCCGGTCCTTCATATGAGGACTTTTCACGTGATGCGGAACTTGCGTCTGATAGAATGCGTATATCCCTCCGGTGCTGAAGACAACGGCCTCGGCGTGGAGAGATTTGCAGTCGGCTATAAATTGCTTGACGTCAAAGTTTTCGGCTTCGGCCTCCCGCATATTGGGATGGTATATCCTCAACGGTCGATTCTTCCACCATGCCGAGTCGCCAGTTTCCGAACAAAATCCGAAAGCGGAAAGAAGACTGCAATTGAGTACCAACAACCATGGTAGAAGGCGATATCCCGTATGATGCTCCATGATTATCTCCTATTTCTATTCTCAGTAGCCGTTCGAGGCTCGACCTATGCGAGATGAATTCACCTGAAAGGTACGCGCCGGCCAGTCCAAGTGCTTATGCAGAAATTCAAACGTGCCCTGTCCGTTGATGCTATGCCCACCCTGGAAGAACTCGATCTCCGTGCGGTCAGCGATGCCGAGCTGGGCGTACAACCAACGCACCTTTGCATACTCGTGCGCCACCCAGCGGTCCCGTCCCACCGTGTCCAGGTGGCCCCGTTCAACCATGAAAGGCCGGGGCACCATCAGGTACGCCATCTCGGCATAGTCGAATGTCTGGCCAAGGTTCCAGTAAGGCATTTCCCATTCAATGGTCCGCATGAAACTGAAGGGTTGATCGGTGGCAGCGACTTTGCGCGTCCATTGATTGAAGTCGCCCGAGCAAATCGAGAGGCAGTACTTCTCAAGAATCGTTGGCACCCGCACGGCCGTTTCGCCCCCGTAGCTTAAGCCATAAAACGCAATGTGCTCGCCATCCACGAACGGCAGCGTTTCCAGCCAGCGCAAAATCTGGTCATGCTGCGCAATTATAAATGAGAAGAGCGTCGCCTTGACGGTGTTCGCCTTGCGGTCGAGCCAGCGATAACGATCTTCACCGCGGTATAGATTGTGCGGCGCAAAGGTGATGAATCCACGCTCTGCCAGAGACCCGGCGAAGTTGTTGTATGCGGTCTTGTTTCCATCGAGCGTGTCTCGCGGCACGCCATTGCGTCCGTGTTGGCAAACCACGACCGGGCGTCGCTCACCGGGCCGCAGGCCCTTGGGGACGACCAGTACCCCCCAAGCGAACAGTTCGGGAAATACGTCGAGCACCACGTCATACGCCGTCCATTTTTCCGTATCGAGAATCCGGCGCGTACGTGGGTTGGGCGCAAGGAGCGGTTCTTCAAAGCGTCCCATGGCCTCGGTTTGGAACTGTTCGCGGAAAGGCTTGGCACCCTTGACAAACTCCTCCACGGAATGTGTGTCATGGCGACGTAATGTGCTCCAGCGGCGTTCAGCCAGCTCCGGCATGACGTCGAATAGAAAGAAGCGGTCGCGCACGTGCTCCGATTCTCGCACAAGCATTTGCACATGATTTTCAAGTTGCTGCACCGCTCGCTTATGCCGGCTGTCCGGCTGGAACGAGCGTCGTCTGTCCGCGGGGACATCACCTGAGAAGGCCGTGTCGGTCTCGACTCCCAGCCTACGTGCGAATGCTTTGAGTGAACGAATTGAGCCGGGTCCGATTGGAGCAGTGTCGTCGTGAACCAGGGCAGGTTGTGCGAATCGGCGCCGAACAGGTATACGATGAAATTCCTGTGAGACCGAGGTGAAGTCCGGTGTACGCAAGTCGCCCTTGTGGCCTGTTACTGTAGGCACCGTACTGTATTCGACCACGAGTGAACGCGGCAGAATCAGCGAGGCAATCTCTGCATCACCGAACCGCCGCAGCAGACTCCACACGTTGCGGTAGATGGGCTCGGCCCAGACATTCTCGCGTGTATCAAAGTAACCGCTAACCAGCACGGCGTTGACCCGCGTATCGATCGCCGCAGCGTAGAATGCGATCAAGCCGCCCTCGGCATAGCCAATGATACCTACCCGTCCCGACGCATCTCGTTTATCAAACCAATCCACCACCGCCAGCACTTTTTGCACTTCATAGCCGATGATATGCCGTCCCATGTGAAATGCCTGGCGATAGATCCATTCGCGATACGTCTGATCAGACCTCCTAAGTCTCGCATCATCGGTGTCGAGCTTGCGACGGCTCACCAGCACTGGGATGACAAGCTCAAAGCCATTTTCGGCCAGACGGCGTGCGTACTGCTGTTGTGGGTCAATCCCGGGCAACAACCCGAGAAGCTGTTCGGGTGTCTGGCCGGCATCCGGCACGACAACGACATGAGCCAAGGGCGTCCGCTTCGGCTGAACGAGCAAACCTTCACCAAAAATCCCCTCTAATACAGGCCAGCGTACCTGAAACACGCGGTACTGGGCACCCTCAGCCACGCAGGCCTGATTGGTATCATCCCCGAACCGCTCCATCCTTACCGGCAACCGCTGATCCACGGCCCCAATGATCGTGCGAAGTCTTTGTCGGTTCTTGGAGACAGAGGCTTCGTACGCCTGTTTCGACGAAGTGTCGTACTTCCAGAACCGAGCGCGCTTTGCGCGTGAAGCTTGGATCCGCTTGTCAATAAATCTGTGTGCTCCGTCCATGAGCCGCACGGAGAGGTCCTCTTCCTGCCACTCCAACGGCCTGGTACCGGGAAGTGGCGATACTGCTGCGCCGGCGTCCACGCACGCCATGGCAGTTAGAACACACATAATTGCGGTGGTGAAAGTTCGATTCATCATAAGCCCTTTCCAATTGGCTTGTATACCACAGAATTTACTACAGGTGCCAAGGGGCACTTACGGATTTGCTTAGCAAGCGATTGGCCTGGTCATGGTCGATAAAGCGTTCTTCGTCCGAATCCCAGTGGAGTTTGCATTCGAGTGTCATGGCAATGTTGGCCAGGTGGCATACGCTGGCCGAACGATGCCCTACCTCTACGGGAGTGATCGGATCCTGACCCGACTTGATGCAATCCAGGAAAAAGCAGCGATGCTGGTGATGTGGCACCCATGGCGCCGGTTCCAGCCAAAGTTCGTAATCAAATCCATCGGGTACGGGTGTAGGTTGCCGGGTATCGATGTCGAAACGCAAGCCGTGGCGACTCAGGCTGGTAATAACTCGTCTGACCCGACCGATGCGGCCGTTGCGCACAAGCTCGCAGGCGAAACGCGTGGTTTCCTTGGAGCGGTGCTGGCTGCCTGTCTGCAAAATGATGCCGCGGCGCCGTACCGCCTCGACCATGGCGCGCCCATCTGCAATAGTCAGACTCAACGGTTTCTGGCAGTAGATGTGCTTGCCGGCCCGGGCCGCCATGATGGTCTGGATCGAATGCCAGTGGTCGGGTGTCGTAATCGACACGGCATCAATGTCGTCGCGAGCAAGCAGCACGCGAAAGTCATTGTATGCGTCGCAGCCGGCATAAATCCCCGAGCGCTGATTTTCCGCATAATAGTCATTCACCAGCTTGCGGGCCGGTTCACGACCGCGGAACTGCGCAGCGGTCTTGTAGCCATGACTGCCTCGGTTCACGTCACATACCGCGACAATCTGAGTATCGTCCTGATGCATCAACCCCTGCAAATCGGTAAATCCCATGTTGCCCGTACCGATACAGCCGATATTGATTCGGTTGCTGGGTGCACGGACGCCTAAGGCCCTGCTGGGAATAAAATAGAGTACCCCACATATGCCCGCCGCTACGGCCGCTACGCATTCGAGGAAATCCCTACGCGTCGACAATCTGCTCTTGTCGGTCATGACACCTCACCTGCTCTTTCCCAATGCCGGAGATCTTTGCGTAAACCGCACAGCCATCAGTACCTTCAGAAGCCGAGGCGTGGCGTGACTACTATAACCTTGTTCTGCAACTCAACCCTTTCACTATTCCGCTGGCTCTCAATTTACGTTGATTGCTCAATTCGGACTTTGAGGTTGCTGCTGGGACCGCAAAAAATGATACCATACCGAGGTGAAGCCGACCAGGGGAATTTTCTGCAAGGCACGCTCGTGATCAACCTGTAATGACGACGCTGCCATCCACCGACGCCGCCGAGAAAAAGTAGAACCTTTTCCTGTAACACAGCAACCAACCGG